>JBDKUO010000067.1 GCA_039679645.1 Armatimonadota bacterium | reverse complement strand
TGCTGGCATGATTGTGGCTCGCCTCCTTTATTTTCTCACAAAAATGAATTCGGCGTTGACCGTCCATTTTCATGCCAGCAGCCTCATCTTTTACCTATTAAAATTCCGTAGATTTGACACGCACCCTCGCTCGATTATTGAGTCAATCGTAGAATTAGGCGAGACTTTCGGAGTTATGTGTATTCACACTGTTACGGATAAGATTTATATTGTACATACGCCGCCGAGGGCAAGACTGTCCTGTCGCGGCAGTTTCCGTGCAGCGAATGATATCAAGGATCAGACAAGTGAGCAAAAAAGTATTGGTGCTGTCCGCCAGCCCGAGGAAAGGCGGAAATTCCGACCTGTTGTGCGACCAGCTCGTGCTTGGAGCATTGGAAGCAGGTAATCAAGCAGAGAAGGTCTTTTTGAGGAGCAAAGATATCGGTTACTGTGTAGCCTGCTATGCGTGTAGGCAGGGAGGCAAATGCGCTCAACACGACGATATGGCTGAGATACTGGAGAGGATGATCACCGCAGATGTGATCGTGATGGCCACGCCGGTGTATTTCTACACCATGGACGCTCAGATGAAGACGCTGATCGACCGAACCGTCGCCCGATATACCGAGATCAGCAACAAGGATATCTACCTCATCTTGACTGCCGCTGACAGCAGAAAGCAGGCAATGGAAAGGACTCTAGAGGGATTCAGAGGATTCACCTCCTGCCTGAGCGGAGCGAAGGAAAAGGGCATTATCTATGGAACCGGCGCTTGGGGGATGGGCGACATCAAGGGCAGCGAAGCAATGAAGCAGGCATATGAAATGGGAAGACAGGTCTAGGACAGCATGAATAAGCTAGGATTCGGGCTGATGCGCTTACCCTTAGCAGAAGAAGGGAATCCGAAAAGCATCAATCAGGAACTTGTAAATAGGATGGTTGACCACTACCTAGGGAAAGGCTTTACCTATTTCGACACGGCATACCCATACCACCAGGGAATGAGCGAGGTCGCCGCAAGAAGGGCTCTTGTGGAGAGATATCCAAGGGAAGCATTCACATTAGCGGATAAGATGCCGACCTTTTTGGTAACAAGCAATGCAGACTATCAGAAGTTCTTTGACGAGCAGCTAGAGAGGTGCGGCGTTGAATACTTTGATTACTATCTGCTGCACACCCTTAATGAAAAGATCTATGCGGCCACACTAAAGCATGGCGGATTTGATTTCGTGAAGAAGTTGAAGGCTGAGGGCAAGGTAAAACATATTGGCTTTTCTTTTCATGACAAGGCAGACCTGCTGGACAAAATACTAATCGAGCATCCTGAGATGGAGTTTGTGCAGCTTCAGATCAACTACATAGATTGGGACAATGAAAGCATCGAATCCCGCAAGTGCTATGAGGTGACGACAAAGCATAAGAAACCTGTCATTGTCATGGAGCCTGTAAAAGGCGGCGCACTTGCCAATGTACCAGAGAAGGCGGATATGCTGTTTAAAGCTTATCATCCGGATATGAGCTCGCCATCGTGGGCAGTCCGCTTTGCAGCTTCCCTGGAAAACGTTTTTGTGGTGCTTAGCGGTATGAGCAATTTTGAACAAGTCGTAGACAACACAAGCTATATGCAAGATATGACGCCTTTGAACGACGAAGAGAATGAGATCGTTAAAATGGCAGCCGAGTCAATTAACAGCATTATAGCAATCCCCTGTACAGCATGTAGGTATTGTGTGGATGGATGCCCCCAAAAGATCGCTATACCGGAATGTTTCTTGCTTTACAATGACCAGAAGCGATACGGGCTGCTGCCTGGCCAGAGACTCCATTATGCGTTCTTAACAAGTGCATCAGGAAAGGCTTCTGACTGCATTGGCTGTAAGCAGTGTGAGGAGCACTGTCCTCAGCACATAGCCATTGTGGAGCAGTTGAAAGAAGTGGCAAAAGTATTTGATACGTAGCTGATAACTCGATCGCAAATAATAGTATGTAGGAATGGGAGATAAACATGAAAGTATTGTTAGTGAATGGCAGCCCTCATGATAAGGGGTGCACGTATACAGCATTGGAAGAAGTTGCAAAAACGCTGAATGCAGAAGGAATTGAAACCGAAATATTCCAGCTAGGAACAAAGCCGTTGTCCGGGTGTATTGCTTGTGGAAACTGTGCGAAAACCGGGCGCTGTGTATTTTCGGATCGAGTCAATGATTTTCTCGATATTGCGCAAGATGCCGACGGGTTTGTATTCGGTTCTCCCGTGCATTATGCATCTGCGGGAGGGGCCATCACATCTTTTATGGACCGTGTTTTCTATGCCGATTTTCGCTCTGGCAAACAATCCTTTTACCTTAAACCGGCAGCTGCAGTTGTATCAGCCAGAAGAGCCGGAACGACCGCCACATTCGATCAGCTCAATAAGTATTTCACCATCTCAGAGATGCCTGTCATTTCATCAAGATACTGGAACATGGTGCATGGCCATACACCGGATGATGTCAAAGAAGATCTTGAGGGATTGCAGATAATGCGCGTATTAGGAAGAAACATGGCCTGGTTTTTGAAATGCAAAGAGGCTGGTCTTAAAGCCGGAGTCAAATTACCTGAGCGAGAAGAAAGTGTATTTACTAATTTTATCCGGTAAGCATTTTCTCATTTACTAAAAGCTTCGGGTTATTCGCAAAGAGTATTTGCCACCGTATTCAAATCGAAAGGAGAGAAGGCAGTGGGTTAGGAAATTTCTCGTCGTGATTTTCTAAAGGTTAGTGCCCTCACGCTGGGCGCTGCTGTAAGTAGTCTTGATATTGGTAGCGCTCTCGCAGCAGAACACAGCAAATCCCAAGTGTTTTTTATGAAGGATATCAGTGCTAATGGTTTGCTGAAAATCTATGCAAAAATCAATCAAGGTGTGAGAGGCAAAACAGCCATCAAGCTGCACACCGGTGAGCCGCATGGCGCCAATATACTACCGCGGGAAATGGCAAAAGCCCTTCAGCAGCATATTCCCAACAGCACCCTGGTGGAAACCAATATCAACTATCACAAAGCAATTCTCCGTCATTGTTGATCCTCTCTTTTAGGATCGGCTTTATAAATAAACAGTTAGGTAGACACAACTATTATTGAGAACACTCAGCAGATCATTGAATCAGATGCAATGCCTATCAAACAATTTTTCCCAAAAGCAGATGGCCACATTCTCCGACTTGAGTCCTATCGAATTACTTCTGGCTAATTAATGGCGTAATCGGATCAATCATCTGAGCTTTTCCATCTAACAGACTCGTTATAAAGCTGCTCAGCAATCTTTTGAGTTCTCATCAGGACAAACAGCTAAGCACTGCGATGAAATCTGCGCGCCAACATCTCAGACCAAGCACTCTGAAGGCCAATCAGATTCGACCCACTCTTTGATCTTGAGCTGTTGCCAGCCACACAGTGTACACACCTATGCTTCCGCAATCCTGCCATCTTGTTCAATCACATCGCCACGATCAAGCAGCAGCTTGATTCCCGCTGTAAGTTGCAAAAAGTCGATACAAGCTCGAAATACCATCCTTACAATCTGTAGTGAGCACTGATTCTATGATAGCATGTTGCTATGTTGGAATGGTTTATCTTCTTGATTCATCTGCTGCGTGGTCAGTTTACATCACGCCAAGCACTCATTGTTGAAAACATAGCTCTTCGCAGTCAGCTTGCTTTATTCGATTCTCAAGTTCTTTCCGGCAAACGTTCAAAGCCCAAAGCAACACCGGCATTTCGTGAAATTTGGGTGGTTCTATCCAAGGTCTATACAAAATGGAATTTGGTTCTGGTTGTAGTGAAACCTGAGACAGTAATCCGCTGGCACAAGCAAGTATTCAAGCTATTCTGGAGATATAAATCACAACGCAAGAACGGGCGTCCAGTTATTTCGGCCGAAATGCGAAAGCTGATCAAGAAAATCAATGCAGATAATCCATTATGGAGCCCAGAGCGAATTTATGATCAGTTGATTGAACTCGGATTTAACCCGCCATCACCGAACACTATTCGGAAATATTTACCGAAACCTGTCAGAGACAAGAACAAGTCGACTCAGGCTTGGAAAACGTTCCTTAAGAACCACATGGATTCCACTTGGTCGATGGATTTCGTCATTGTTCCAACGTTAACTTTCCGACTGCTTTACGTCTTCATCATCGTAAGCCATGAGCGACGGAAGATTGTCCATTTTGGAGTAACACAACATCCAACGATGTTCTGGGTAATTCAGCAACTCCGCGAGGCAACCGGATTCGGAACACAGCCCAGATACATCATTCGTGACAACGACCGAATCTACGGATCCGGTGTGCCAGCATTCTTACGCAATTCCGGCATCGAGGAAGTCCGCTCTGCCTACCACAGCCCATGGCAGAATCCATATTGTGAGCGAGTAATTGGAATTCTACGCCGCGAACTTCTCGATCACATTATCCCGCTCAATGAACATCATCTTCATCGGTTGCTGAAAGAATACATCGGTAAATACTACCATTCGGTGCGAACTCACAGTAGTCTGGATCATAGACCGCCACTCTATGACGTATCGGTCAAAAAGTCGCAGCTTTCGCCGGATGACCTGTTGGAGTCCGAGCCTATTCTCGGCGGACTATATCACAGTTATCGGGCGAAAGCTGCCTGATCTTCCGGTATTCTATTATCAGCTCTTAATCGCCTGCCTGATCCGGCGATTGCCTCATCACGCCACTCCCTTACCAATCATGTCGATATACCGTTCGTTTTGCCAACATGGATTAGGTGCCAGCAGCAAAAACGTAGTGCTGACTACTCGACCACTGACAAAAAGGCCATCGAAATGCTGGTTTACCCGCAGTAAAACTGCTCGGATGAGGTTTTTGCAGGGTACACGCCCAGAAAAGCAGCTGAGGAACGAGCGCGCCTCATGTCTAGTGCCGAAAAGGGCGTTTCTCTACTTTCTGAAAAAATATTCGTAATTGATTATTGGCATCAATGGGTTGATTTCCGCCTTGAAAATAAGAAGATAAAACCCAAAACCGCTATTCGTTATAAACAGTATATCGAAAACAATCTGGCACCTCTCACCAGCAACATGGCACTAGACCAAATTCAGCCAGTCCATATTGATTTGTGGATTTCGGATTTGATCGAGAAAGGTGGAGTCAATGGCACTAAATTATCGTCAAAGACTGTTTTTGACATATATTGCATGATCCGAGCCTCATTTAATCAGGCGGTCAAGTGGAGAAAATTAGCATTCAACCCAGCGCTGTTTGTAGATCCTCCCATTGTCGAAAAATCTGAGCGCATGATCACAGATAGAGCGGGCATTGCACAAATAATTGAGGCTGTGAGCAATACAAAATATCGTATACCAGTGCTTATTGCTATTTCTACAGGAATGCGCAGAGCTGAGATTGCAGGTTTGCGTTGGGAGGATTTCATCGAGGATGAAGACCAAAGCCGGTTTATTGTTCGTCGCAATTTACAGTTGATAAGCGGACAGCTTGTCGAGGGCACTACCAAGACTCGTAAATCTCGCATCGCTCCCGCGCCGCCATCATTGGTCGCGATTCTTAAAGAACATCGCAAATGGCAAGAAGAGCAGGCGGCAGAATCTCCGAACGGGTTTCAAAATGATGGTTGGATATGCACACATCCGAATGGCAAGCCATTTTCACCAGATTCTCTGAGCCATGCATTTTATCATATAGCAAAGCATGCGAAACTGACAGGTTTAACGCTACATGGTTTGCGTCATACGCTTGGCACAGAAGAACTTAATAATGGTGTAGCTGAAGCTATTGTCGCGGGAATGCTCGGGCATAATGTTAAGATTTTGCGCGAAATTTATTATCATTCCAGATCGAGCGCCCAAAATCAAGCTAGGAATGTTGCAGAACAACTATTGAATCCTCCCGCAAAACCTCAAATCAGAATAGTCGAATGGCCATCTATAGATAGCGGCGATGGAGAAGCAAAGGCACTTTAAAATGTTTTCGGGCGCACTTCGGGCGCACTTCGGGCGTTATCCCATATTTTCCTATGCAATCTACGCTCAATAATTGGTCGGGCAAGAGTTAAAATCACGAACCACTCTATGAATAGTTGGTTAACCAGCATCGCATCTGCGTCACTGCTTCCTTGATCACCCTCGGTCTCAGGATTGCCTGTGGAAAACCCCGGATTTGAACTCAATACACCTCTCGGATGTGTGCAGGCTCAGAAATCATAGATAAGTTTCGCAACTCACACCTTGGTCGATTTGAGCAAGAGTCAGTTCTACGAAAAGAAACGAACACGGAACCGTCATACGACTTGACCTTTGCCATAGGTCCCCATCAATAGCACCGGCATGCAAATTATGCCGCAACCACGCGAATGTGTCCGTGCTCTGCTTCCTGACTCTTTGGTTTGATTATTATCTCTACATCCCTGTCGAGGGCATTGAGAAATCTGAAGAGCCGCTCAGACGAGAATCCCTCAAGTCTGCCGCGCATAAGAGCAGAGACCTTGGGTTGGTCTACTCCCAGTATCGATGCCGCCGTCGTCTGACTTAATTTTCGTTCAGCGATAATATCACATATGCGGCAAGCGACCTCTGCTTTAGCAAGTGTCTCTTCAGCATCCACAACCCCAAGGTCTGCGAACACGTTGCCACTTGATGGGGTAACTTTGATCTTATTGCTCATGATCAGATCCTCTTTCTTTACACCAGTCAAGATAATGCTCTTCCGCGCGCTTGAGTCGGCTTCTTACAAGATCGATCTCGTGCTTTGGTGTAGTGATGCCCTTCTTGGATTTCTTCTGAAAAGCATGGAGCACATAAACAACTCCGGCAAACTTCACTGTGTAAACCGCGCGATAAGTATTGCCATCATCATCCTCTACGATCTCAAGAACACCAGCGCCTCCAAAACCTTTCAATGGTTTTGCATCTACGTGCTTTCCGCCATCTTGAGCTCGCCGCAGTGCGAAACCTATAACTCGTCTGACATCTTCGGGAAAGCTCCGAAGATCATCCAAGGATGAGCCTATCCAGAACAGCGGCCGATCCGATGCATCCATGTTCATATTATGCCATGACTAGCATAATTAAACAAGTGGCAATATAGAATATTACCGGTTCGCCGTTGTACAATAATCATATGTTCAGAAACCTCGCCATCATTACAGATTGCACGAAGATGCTTACCTGGTGGCTTTTATCATTCTTTCGCTCAAGGCAATATCTTGCCGCAGAGATTGTAGCACTTCGCAGCCAGCTTGCGCTTTATCAACTCAGACAAGAAAAGGGCATCATTCCAAAGCCACGATGCACTCCGGGCTTCCGTCTGACCTGGGTTTTTCTTATGAAGACATTCGCCAAATGGAAAGATGCTCTTTGCGTAGTGCAACCACAGACGGTAATCGGCTGGCACCGCGCAGGATTCCAAATGTTCTGGCGATACAAATCGCGGCGCAAGAATGGGCGGCCAACTGTTTCAGCCGAAATGCGTAAGCTAATCAAGAAGATCAACATAGAAAACCCTCTCTGGAGCCCAGAGAGAATATACGATCAGTTGACCGAACTCGGATTCATTCCACCGTCGCCAAATACAATCCGAAAATATCTGCCAAAACCAACTCGTGATAGCGGCAAGTCTTCTCAAACCTGGAAAACATTCATCGCCAACCACATGGACGTGACCTGGGCGATGGACTTCTTCGTTGTCCCAACCCTTACGTTTCGGCTTATATACGTTTTCATTATCGTAAGCCACGAACGCCGGGAGATCGTGCATTTCGGGATCACCGAACATCCGACCATGCTTTGGGTGATAAACCAACTCCGTGCTGCAACCATGGATGGCATCCAGCCCAAGTTTATTATCCGCGATAATGACCGTATTTATGGCTGCGGCATGCCCACATTTCTCAGAAATTGCGGAATTGAAGAAGTCAAGACTGCTTATCACTGTCCGTGGCAAAATCCATATTGCGAACGAGTAATCGGAATTTTACGCAGAGAGCTTTTCGATCACATCGTTCCGCTCAACGAACGCCATCTGCACCAGTTGCTTCGCGAATACATCGATGAATATTATCATTCAGTGCGAACTCGCAGCAGTCTGGGTCATCGGCCGCCGATTGTCAATCCATCAGTTAAAAAACCACAGCTTTCGCCCGATATCCCGCTGATTGAATTGTATTCATACTCGACGAATTGTCAGGTAAGCATCTCGTCACGTGTCAACTACAGCAAAATTGCCCATTCCCCAATTACTCACTGCTCCATACGACGGTCAATCTCCCCAGCGACTGGTCGTGTGATTCCGAAATCCCTATCAGCCGACGCCCCAAAGCCAGAAAATCAGCCCGGATAAAGTTTCTAGGGTCGACAACTTGACACACGGTGAGTCTTCGTGAAACCTCATAAAAATTTGGCCATAATGGTTCAGAATCGTCGGCACGGACTTTTGCAAGCGACAGCTGTTCACTACTCGGACTTGTGCAATAATAATCTATCAGCCTATGGTATACTGGAGTGTCTGAAGCAGACTGGACTCGTCACTCAGACACAGAAAACCGCCACATCGGACGGGAACGTTCTGTTTAGCATTTCAATCATAGATTCTCTTTTAAGGGCTTACCTCGCAGCTTGCTGCGTAATGTCTGAAAAGTTCCGACGGTGATACCCCATCAGCTTGCTGCGGGGTGGTTCATTCGTGATTAGCTCGTGTTTGGTTCCTAATGTGGAGGAGCACAACTTTGAAGAAACAATTCATTGCGATTTTGGTAATTCTGCTGTGTGGTGCAATCTTTTTTGCTCGCGGCTGTAACGGCAATCGTCGATTTGTTGACCGGGGAATCGAATACATTGTGTGGTCGAAGGACAGCCAGGCCCTGTTCTACAGCAAGAGTCAGCACAAACTGTATCGTTATGACGTAAGAAGGGGGGATAGGCGGTCTTACAAGATGCCCGATAGATTGGTCGAATTCGACGTTTCTCCGGACGGACGATCCGTAGTGTTCCCAATGGTTCGAAACAATACGTACGGCATGTATGTCCTGAAACTCGATACCCAGAAAACCAAACGGGTATCTGTCATAAAGAACGCTGTAAGGGAAAGTTCCACTGGACGGCCAGAAAAGTCTTTGGAATTTCTGAAACGCATAACAGACATCTCCTGGTTACCTCAGAACGACGTGATTATCGTCTTTGATGTCGGTAAGGGGGTCAAAGAAATTGATCTTCTACATTTTAAGAACGGACGCTTGGACAAGCTCAGGGGCAACGTGACTTATTACGACGGAGCCAGTAAAGATGGAAAATTGCTGTTATATGAGGACTTAGACTCGCGCATCCACCTTTATAATCTGGAAACCAAGAAAGACAGACGTTTGGATCTCGGACACCACGTGACAGACCCGTCGTCAATCAGATTCCTTTACCTGTCGAGCAGCCAATTGCTCTTCACCTATGACAAGCCGAAGCAGGCAGCACGAACACTGGATTTGGCCACGATGCAGGTCAAGCCGATTAATCTACCTGATGTTGAGGGCATTTCTTGCATTTCCGGCGATTTGGCCAGGTGTCTGAGTGGGACTTCCGCACATCCAAGTGCTATTGGTGGATGGACGAGTAACAAAGTCTACGTAACAAAGTTGCCCGACGATGTGGTTCGTACATTATGCCGCCTGGAACACTGATTTGCACCACAATCAAGCTTTTAAGCAATTGCATTGACATAATCGGAGGCTCAATCTCCGTTTCGGAAACCGAGCCTCCAATATCCTACGCAAAGAACCCTTACTAAGCACAGATCTGTTTACTACGGATTTACTACGTAATCAATTACTGCTTCGGGATTATCATCCTCCTCAGTGCCTGCCTCTCTAGCTGCTACCCCGAGCTTATAGTTTCCGGCAGAAGTCGGTATCCATTGGAATGTGGCATCCGTGTCGAAGTTGCGCAGCATAGACCATGTTTCTCCGCCATCATCGGATATTTCGAAGAAATATTCCACTGTACCGCCATCCGTTGGAGTAGCGGTCAACGTTATTGGAGTATTGATCTGCTGCGGCGAACCTGGGTTTGCGCCGAGGCTCACAGCAGATACGGGACTGGTAATAACGTAGTTGCTGACCGAATCGTCATATACAGGCGTTGTCGTATCATGCTCTCGAGCGTAGGCCGTTACAGTATAGTTGCCGGTTTCGGCGGGTATCCATTGACAGGTATCAGCAGTTGCCCAGTCTTGTATCACTTCGTTGTTCGCCTCGAATTTATATTCTGTGTTCGTACCGCCTGTCGCCGTAGCGTAAAGGCGAATTGGCGCGCCCGTAGCTCTTGGCGACGGTTCTATAGATAGAGTCACTCCTGACAGAGCACTTGTCACGATGAATTCCGAGTCCTTGCTGAACTCTGGATACGTAGTCCCTTGTTCACGTGCATATACTCGCAAGGTATAGGTGCATGGGGTGTCTGGTGTCCACGTGCAGCAATTTGAAGTGTCATACTCTTGAAGAACAGTCCATTGCACTCCATCATACACAAGTATCCTGTATTCAACTGTGCCCCCACCGATAGCCTCAGCTGTTACTGTGACCGATTGGTTAGGCAAGCACGTGCCATCCGGGTCAGCAGACATATCTACCGCAGACAGCGACAGCGCTGCATTGACCTCCTGCATTCCTTCGTTACCGTATTCATCGATGGCCACTGCCCTTACAGTATGCGTTCCAGGGCCGAATGAGCCAAGTGCGTAAGTCCACGAATTGCCATCCAGGCTCGCCGTTCCAACAAGTTGGCCATCAAGCTCCACAAGTACGTAGGCTACCGCGCCGTCTGCGTCAGACGCAGTGCCGGTTACGATCACAGAACTGGTTTCGGTATCATAAGAAGTCTGGCTGATTGTGACCTGCGGCGCAACGGCGCTGCTCTGTATACTAATCGGAAGAGATGCAGATACGGTATTTCCTGCTCTGTCTCTTGCCTCGGCTCTAAGGGTATAGCTACCTGAGACGTAGTTTGAAAAGTCAACGGAGGCACCCCAGCGGCCATCGGCAGCTGTACTGTCGGCGGAAATTGTGCGTTCCCTAGTACCATTGCTAATATAGAATGTTACTCCCGATAAGCCGACGTTGTCCGCAGCATTCACTTCGAGGTCGGCCGCTCCACTTACAAGCGCATTGGAAAGTGGCAGAAGCCATGAAAGTGTAGGGGCTTCCGTGTCCGTGACTTCTATTGCACTGATAGCATAAATGCCCAGGTTGCTGATTTCAGCGCTGATCTCTTGATTTGCCGTATCCAATGTGCTGGACAACGCTGACCACGTGGAGGTGCTCGGATCATAGTAGAATATCCGAAGATTGTTGACACCAAGCTCAGTTACATCGACACCCGCGAACGACAGGGTTAACGTCGATCCCTGCTCGAAGTCGCCGGAAACATCGTATATCCCACCAACGAGTCCCGTTGATGGCATTTCTTCTGGATAGTCCTCCGGGTCGAGGAACTTTACCACGAGTCCGGACGACGTGGTAGCAAGAGACATTAGTGATGAACTGGTATTTGGCAGCAATCTTATCGGCTGACTCTCTGCAATAAATCCCTGGGGCTCGACCGCCACTACGACTATCCAATCCGGCATATGGCAGCGTTCTAGAGTTGTCGCGTAGGATGTTGTTGCACTCTCTGATTGTGCAATGATATCGCACCACCGACTTCCGCGCGAAACCGGTCCGCGAATGAACCATTGAACTGCAGTTGAAGATGTGCACGTGACCGTTGTACCGGTTACTTGAACGTCCAGCTGTGAGCATGCTGTGGCACTGTGATGCGTGTGACACGACCACCAGACGCCCTTTTTTAAAGCAGCCTTTATTCTCTCGCTCCGATAATGATTGGAAGCAGTGTCCCAGTATTTGCCAGGATCATCAACCTTTAGATATATCCAGCTTTTCCCTGCCTCGGTGAGGCCAGGAGTATAGTCCTCTTCGGAATAAGTGAAAGGCAGAGCGCGTTTTGGATACTTCTTCACGAGTCTGCAATTGATATTTTCGATTACATGCTCATGCCCCCATCCGTCGTCATTGCTCCAGTGACCACCATCGGGTGGGGTTGCATTTGTGTAACAAGCAATGGCTAGGAATCTATTGTTCTGCGCGCTCGTACTCGCTATATCGACTAGCTCGTCTTCAGTATACTCCCCAAGGGCAAGAGGTGAGCTTGCAGTCGGATGTGGAATGAAGCTCAGACCGCCCATATCTGCTATTGTGCCAAACATCCCAGTTCTGCTTACGTTATGGAACAACAATTCTTCTTGCCCTGCAACGTGATCGTAGTCCTTGGAGTTAGGAATAAACTCGTAGTCGGAAACCAGGAAACTGTTAGGAGTTTTCCACTTGAGATACCTATGGCCAGCAGTCACCGTATCTCTGGAGATGTCGTAATTCTTGCTTCCCGAGCACGATTTTCCGTTTACTCCAACTGCAAGGACATGGTTCATCCAAGTTTTATAGGAAGCATTCTCCGGCGTTAGTTCTTCGCAGTTTTCAAGCCAGACAAAGTCAGACCCGAGGCAATTACCCCTGGGCGGCGTAAGATGGTTGTGTTCAGTAACGGCAATAAAGTCATAGCCCATGCCTTCGTACATATCAGCTACTTCGGCGGGCTTCTTCGAGTTAGTGCCAATAGATTTCCACGGTGGCCACGTGCCGTTATCGTCGTACCAGTGGACGTGCATAGCTCCTTTCAGCCACTTGGGTGAACTGGACGACGCCAACATTAACATTGTTGAACTGGTCTGATAGGGGCTGATTACCTCGAACTCTGTATCCTCAGGATAGCAGTAGCCAGCAATGCTTATAAGGACCGGTTCGCTCGTGACCTCTACTCCCCCCGCAAACGTAGCTGTGGCCACAAGCTCGTAACAACCATTCGGAGGATCGGACCAGATAACACGATATGGAACTGCACTCACCGGCCCGAAATCGTAAGTGGTGTTAGGATCACCGACCTTCGTCGCCGTATAAGAAACGCTCGATGCGTCTCCCGAAGTTTCCGCAGTAATCGCGATTCCTTCCAGATCGCCACCATACATTGTCCCATCTTGAGGATTGGCAATTCTCACGAATGGGCCATCTTCATATGGTCCTGGATCGGTGAGTCCATCTTCGCCGGGACGCGGTAAGTCATATTTATCTACTGTTGGAACAAGAGAGTTCTGGCTCGGGTTCTGACCAATACCTCTGACTGTCGATGTCGGTTTGAGCCAGTACGGATTGTCCCCAGTCACTTCGCAAAAGTCCGGATCGATATACTTGCAGGTGCTGTCTGCATAGATATTGCTGCCATAATGGTAGGAACTCCCTGTACCTTCATCGGAGTATGCGTCGCAATATCTGAGATTAACATAATAAGAGGAGTAGGCACTATAGGCACTATGCCCGGTCGCACTCAAGTCAGCCTTGTTGTTGTAGAAAATGTTGTTTATAACCTGTGCTGGCTGCGAGTAGTCATTTTCCCAAAGGCCGACTGCTCCACCTTGACCATAAGTGTGGTTCAGTGCAAATGTGTTATTGATGATCTTGGGATGTGAACTGACACTCTCAATGGCTCCGCCGCCGCCATTCTTTGCGAAGTTTTCGACAAACAGATTGTTTACTACACTGGCGGCCGTGCAGTTGAGCAGCGAGATTGCTGCACCCGAGTACCAATCAGTATTGTTGTCAAATCTGTTCGCCTTTACCGTGGCAGCCCTTACCGATTCGAGCCACAAACCTCCGCCTTGTGCATTGTAGGCTCCGGTGTATTGATGGTTCTTGATCGTGTTCTTGGCAATTAATACGGCTCGCCCTTTGGCATAAATACCTCCGGCATCAGCAGACACTGAGTTGTCGTCAATCGTATTTCCGGTGATTACCGTCGAACCATACAGGCTGTATATTCCACCGCCTGTATTAGCGGTATTGCCCACAATCTTGTTATTTACGATTTGTGGAGAACTATAGTTACAGTAGATTCCTCCGCCGTAGTTGGTGGAGGTGTTCTCGGTGATATTGTTATTAGTGAGGATAGGCGAACTGTATTTGTCGCAATAAATGCCAGCACCATTGCTTGCGCTGCCGTTGTAGATTTTGAAACCATCTACCGTGCTAACGCCATAGCCAGGTCCTACCGAAGTGACAATAGGTGAGCCGCTTTGCGAGCCGTTCAGAATTGTCTCGTTGGCAATCCAACTTCTGTCAGACCTGACTGATTCGCTTCCAGCAAATCCGCCATAGACGTAAACATACGGGCGGAGGTTTGTTATCCTACCGTAAGACCCGTTGTATTCCGTAGCGGTTGCTTTTACCCAAACTTCGCCGCCGCTCGCGGCAAGCTCTATGCCTCTCTGCACGCTCTGCACCGCTTTGGCCCAAGTCGAACCATCTCTGCCGGTGCCATAATCGCTGCCGCTTACTCGGTCCACGCGCACGACTTTCGGTGTCGTAACCGCCCACAAGGTCCCATTCGATTCGTCGGCTCCAATATCCACACTACTGCCCTGGATGCGGCTCTGATTATCCATATCATGCGAGCACTGTACTGCGCTGTCATATCCTGCATCGATACATACGGAACCCGGCTGAATGTGGAGATCGGCGTATTGCACGTTAGCTAACTTCGGGTCGGCAGAAATATCGCCGGTGCCTGCCGACAAGCCGTAATAGTCATAAACTCCATTTCCGTACAAGCAGTTATTGCGAAGCGTGGTCGAACCGCCGGAGGCAGATTTATAAATTCCCGAAGCGTTGAAAGCCACGATGTTGTTGGAGATGGCTGCCGAACCGGACGATCCGAGGCTTATGCCGCCGCCCTCGCTGCCCGAATTGTTCACGATTGTGTTGTTGTAGATTTGTGCGAAGCTTGTGCCGCAGTAAATTCCGCCGCCGATGCAGCCGGAGTTCCCGCAAATCTTGTTGTTGTAGATTGCCGGGGTTCCGGCACTTATGTATATGCCGCCGCCTCCATAGGTGCTGCCTTCAGAGTAGGCCATATTCATCTTGATGGTATTGTTTGCGATTACAGGCGAACCACTTGTGCAGTATATTCCGCCGCCGGTGTAGGTTGCCTTTCCGTTACGAATCGTGAACCCGTCAACTCTGGTCGAAGAAGTAGCAGAGGCGGGAAGTGTAACCACCGTACCGGCCTGGTTGCCATCGATTATAGTAACATTGGCATTCCAGTTCCTCTGAGAGCGCGTGGTCTCTGTACCAGCAAAGCCGCCATACAATGACACGCCGTTAGGTACGGTTATCCTCTCGTTGTAATATCCGTTTGGAATAGCTATAACCCACACTTCGCAGCCGGAGGCAGCCATACTCAATGCTTCCGTAATGGTCTTCTTGCCCGAGGCCCAGCCTGAACCATCACCGGAAGAAGCCAAGTTGCCATTCACAAACACCAGTGAGGTCAAAACTACATCCCGTGATACAACCGATGTATGTCCGGCAAAATCAGTTGCACGTGCCCAAATCCTGCCAGATTGCGGATTCTGCCACTCATAAGACCATTCATGCGAGACTGAATTGTAAGTTGCGGACTGCCATTCGCCCGAGTCTATCTTCACCTCAACAGATACTACACAGGTTTCAGCGTCGGTCGCTGTGCCCGTGACATTCATACTTGTTGCACTGACCGTCTTGTGAACTTCGCTCCCCGAGGGGTTAGTGATCTCGATGTCGGGATATGCAGTGTCTTGAGGGTTAAACACTCGCAGGTCATCCTGCTGCCTTGGCCGCAACACCCTGACCAGTTCTTCTTGCTGGTCGATAGTTACCGTCTCACTGCTGGAAATTCCATCTACGGAAACATACCAATCGACCGAGGGAGGCACGAGAGTTGGTTTACTGCCTATCGGCCAATCCCAACTCACTTTGACTCCAGTGTTGCCGGAACCGTCTTGGAAGCCAGTTCCATCATCGAGGTAGAAGTAATCTGTGTCCACAGTAGTGACCTTGCCCCAAGTCTTCACAAGCAGCCCCTTGTTATGAAGACCGTTGCCACTGCCAGTCGGGTAAGTAATCCCTGGAGTGTATACGTTGAAATCACCGCCACCTAGAGACCGGTTCATAAGTCCGAGGGCATTGGGTACAGTGCCGCTTTGAACAAATGTAACCCCGGTTGTTCCAGCATCTATTTCGCGCTCGCCATCATCTCCGGTAGCAAGATCGCCTGTCACATCGACTATATCTCCACGAGCCGGAATATATGTAGTGCCCGAGTATAGCACCCGGATACCACTGCTGCGGTCCGGCTCCTCTACGTAGATCGCACCAGGAAAGTCGGTCTTGCTTGCAGTCACGATTTTCCCAGTGATTGTCACCTCTGTCTGGTCGGCAAACGTTTTTGCATAAGGTATAGATTCTTCCGGGTCACCCGTGTACATAACACGCACCGCATTGGCGGTGACTTGACTGCCTTGGATTATGCTGGTACGTCCGACGTAGGTCTGGTGGTCGTAGCCTGGTCCGCAGTCAACACACATGACCCAGGCATTGCCGTCGAACCGCATTTGACCGCTTATCTTGTTTGCGCGGTAGCCTACAGTCGCCTTAGCCTGGCAGTAGACTTTCAAAGTGTCCGACGAAAAGTCTTCTCCGAGAACGAAATAATTGCCGTATTGGTCGCTGCCGGTATCGATTATCGGTTTACACTGGAAGCTTGCCAAAGCTCCATCTGTAGCCGCAGATTCTGAAAGGAGATCGTCGAAAGACGAATAGTAGACTGGTCCAGATAGGGGAGTGGCATTAGGTTCGCCATTTTCTTTGGGGAGAATACTACTGTAGTCGGGTAGGCTTTTGGAATCCGTAGTTGCACTGAGTTCGCTTTTCCACTGCCAGGGAGTTGGAGCGAGCAATCCTTTGATAAGTGGACCGTGCAGCAGTAACTTACCATCCTTGCTCAGATACCCATAGACTTTCGCATCGGCTATTGCACGTTGGCCATCATTCAATGTGATCAATGTGCCTTCTACATCGATTGTTTGTCCGAGGCTCAAATCCAAGCTGGGCACCGCCAGGATTGTTAGGCGATCTTGTGCCGAGAAGCATTCATGTATTACGAGATATGGTGGAGTCTGTTTGGCCCGAATTTTGTCTACAGTAACCGCGTCCAGGTAGACGTGCGTTCCATCTTTTTGCGAAAATGCGTGGCCGATTGTTCCCAGCCTTGTCATCCAACTTGGCTCTGCCGCATAAACATTTGTAGTAAGCAAGAAGAGCATGAAAAGCAATACTACGGCGAATCCTCTGTTTGTTTGTGGGCACATTATGCGTGTTCTCCTCCAATGAGTAATGCTAGTGCACTAGGATCGGTCTCAAACTCATCATTTAAAAACAGCTAGATCAATAAACATACAAGATAGCTATTGTGTATTGCGAACGGTGCGGATGGACATCTGTAGTCGACCGGAGACAACGTAATTCAGATACAGCCAACGCAGATCCTGCCACAGGCCGGCCGCGCCGCCTTTAATTGTTCAATCTATCCTCGTTCTTGTTCTCATATTACTTGCCGTTATTTAATCAGGCAAGCATCTTGTTATGCCTACACTGACGCTTAACTGCTTAATTTGCCACATCACGCCTCTCCAATCAGCATTCCAGGTCATTGGATCCCGGCGCGCTAAGCTCTTACAGTTCCACGAACATGCTCAATTCGGTCTCCACTGCTTCCTAATCTACGCCGATGAGGTTTTTGCGGTAGACAACAGGTTTTGCAATCTACAACAGCCTGCTTTATCAACTGCCATGTCGTTTTCGCTTCAGAACAAGTCCTCCATACCCAATCACACCACTAACTAACGCTAGAATGGAGGAGGGTTCTGGAACAGGGTCTACGTTAATATCATCAACACAAAAGCCCATTCTGGCTGCGGGTGTATAAGCCCCCTCAAATTTTATATAGTCGATTACACCACCATCATCGGCAACTAAATCGACATATTCGTTGTCCCACGACACGTCTGTTGCTCCAATTTGTCTTATGCACACAGGTGTTACAGTATCCATTCTATAGGCTTTTGCGAGCACCTGTACGCCATCTGTACTGAAAAAAGCACATAGTGAACGTATACTGTGTTGGCCGACTGTTATAGGACCACCATAAGACATATTGCCAAATGTCAACCAAGCATCTTGAGACGAAGTGCCAACCCAAGTTAATACGTTATTGCCTGAATTAGGTGAACCCCAAGTACACGCACTATGGTCTGTTACTTGAAATCCTTCTGTGAAATATGCGTTATACTGCTCTGCATAATAATCCAAATCCGACCCGGTAGCTATGTCGTCGAAGGTCATAACATAAGCATATGCTTCTGAACAACATATAATCAACAATGCAATTTGTGCTAACAGGAAATGTTTACTCATTATCCATACCTCTCCTCCTTTTAGTTAATATCTGTACCATCATCTGATGAGCTCTTGAGGCCAATATATAAAATACACTGCAAGAATCAAGCCATAAAAGCTAGCCATGACTTTGTTAAAACTCTCCTGATAATTATCATTCTGGAAACTTCGTGCACAGATTATAAATGAATCGGAAATTAGCTTCAGGAATAGTATCATAGGTATCATTATAAGCAGCAAGAAATATATTGGTATCATGAAATGCAACAATACTCCCTGCTGTAGCTGTATCTTCCTCAATTATCCACGGCTTATCCGACGCCGCTGAATCATATACATAAGCTATAGGCCTTGCCCATAAGCTCCAATCATGTTCTCCATCACTTACAAAGCAAGATGTTAGCTGATCCCACAGATAATTCACCCCGTCTGTGAGATAGTGATTGGAGTTCACATTACATTTCGTATCACGATCATTATAATAGTCATAGTGATTATATATGTTGAAGCGGGAATTCATTCCCAAACAATATGCAACCTTATTGAGACTTTCATTGTCACTGCTGTACGCTGGGTTCCACTCTCCTACAAGCACAACACGCTTATTTCGTCCTGAGTGGACAAATCTCTTTAGTTCTTCTATATTCCTCTTGGTCACAAATCTTGACTCCGGCATCACAAGAAGGATTACGTCATAAGGATCTGACCAATGCCGTTTCATGGCATCAATTTGGCTATAGTTAATATCTGAAGGATGGACTATAGCTTCTCTCTGCAGATATGCATCAACAAAGCCTATATGGCTTTCGTTGAAGCAATACAAGAGTCCCACACGAGAATCAGAATGAATAATCGCATTTGCCGATATCTGTGCACTACCCGAGCAAGTTGAAGTAGAAGCAGTAAGTGTAAGGGACACACCTTCACTCCTGACCACAGTTATTTGTATGTCACCATTTGTATTTGTTTCACCATACCCTGACGTATCAGGGTTATCTATTTGGCTGTTGCCATTACCAAGTATGGACAATATACTTCCAGTGCCTGTGGTTATTTCAAAATCAACATGCTGATTAGCGATAGGTTGTCCGGTTAGCGGATTGTATATGTGCACTTTGGTTGTAACTTGAGACTGTAACTCAGAAAGAACATATGCTGGGCTAAATTCAATTACATCCCAAACACAACCAGCAATTTCATCAGCACCAATATCCACTGTTCCGTCTTGAATTCTATAGTCCAAATCAATATCGAAGTCATCATCGGCCACCACATCATTGAATCCTTTATCTTTACAGTCATTGCCATTAGTGTCAGAACTAATATGTATATGATCAGTTGAATCTAATAGTGGATCCAAAGATATGTTTCCGTTCGTGCCTGTCGGATCAGTATATCCTAAATTGCTGTAATAATTCGTTGTGTGGCCCCAAATATCATTGCATCGATATTTGGTATTGCTGCTATAATCATACACACCTGTTCCTGAATTTTCTGCAATTATGGAGTTAATCATATTCACAATAGATTCGTCAAGGCGGATGCCGCCACATATACCAAGTGCAGTAAGCGTATTATAGGCAACTGTGCAGTTAATTACATCAACATTCGACTCTGTACAATATATGCCAGCACCGTCTACACTGGTATTATCAACTATACTATTACCAATAATACTTCCCGTGAAAGCATTGCAGTAGATTCCCCCTCCATTATCATAAGCGCTGTTTGCATAAATGATGTTGTGGAGAATTGTGGCTGAAGCATCATTACAATATATCCCCCCGCCATTACCGCTACATCCATTTGTTATTAAAAAACCATCAATAAGACAAGATGCAACACTATTGATTCTTACTACACTGCCTTCACCACCACCAAGAAGGACTGTCGGATGTGTCTTCCAGTTACGATCGCTTCTATAATTGCATCCTACCTCAAAGCCACCATATACTTTCACAAACGACTTAAGATTTGCCACATAGGTGTATGTATATATTGTACCATTAGCAATGGTATAGGTTCCATAAGTTCCATAGGTTCCCTCAGCTACCCATACTTCTGCTCCACTAGTAAGACTAGCAAGTTCTATTCCTCTTTGTACATTAGCAACAGCATCGCTCCAACTTCTTCCGCTGAAGCTATCATCACCATTGGTCTTTACATAAATGACGGTCGGATTCTCTAGCGGATTATCTGGAGCATTACCATTGCACTCATCTGCTCCTATATCAACATTATCATTTTGTCTGATATCACCATCCATATCATTATCCGGAAGAGCAGACAACGATGCGCCAGTGTCTCTACAAGATGAATCCACAGCTATATGCCAATCACCATATTCAGCATATGGAATCCCTGGGTCACCAGGAGGAAGGTCATTATCAGGGTGGTAAATCGAGAATATATTCCAACTATAATTTGCTGTATTATCATAGAGGATATTATTCATACAGGTGGGCTCACTTGACGCGTCTATGCCATAGCCAGTATTAAACGCAATAATATTGTTTGTAAAGGTCGGAGTTGAAGTAGAGCCAATATAAACACCGCCGCCGCTGCTAGTATCTGTGTTGACATTGTAAATGATAGTATTGTTTGCTACCTGTCCGGCCGCATTCTGCACATAGTATATACCGGCACCACGATTAGCTTTAATTACATTGCCAACCGCGTCCACCAAAATAGAAGATGCACTTGAGGCATAAACACCAAAACCACTATTTGCATTAATAAAGTTGTTTGTTATCGATGCAGAAGCACTGCAATATATTCCCGCGCCATAGCTACCATAATTTGAGCATATCTTATTACCATATATTGTAGCGTTACCAGAACAGGCTATACCTCCACCTTTGCCACTACTACTATTGTTAAAATTGCTGTATATATCATTATCCGAAATTATACCTAAACCAGAGTATGAGATGCCTGCACCACTGTTAGCATTATTTAAGTATATGTTATTTTTCGATATCATTGCAGAAATAACGCAACAAATACCACCACCAGATCCACTGCTAGAATTTGAATATATATCATTATTTGTTATATTGACATAATCAGATGTGGTGCAGTAAATACCTCCACCGCTTCCATATGTTTTGTTAAAGCATATCTTATTGTTTGATATCGTTGCAGATGATTTACAAAGCACCCCACCACCACCATTAGCGCAAAGGCCATTCTGGATTGTGAATCCATCAATCTTAGATGCTGGAGCAGAAACAATTGTTACGACAGAAGTAGCAGAATTCCCATCAAGAACCGTTTCATATATGCGATTTGATTTATCTTCAGCGCCAACCGCAAACCCGCCATAGACTTTCACGAAAGATTTAAGGCTTATGGCATCATATGTTCCTTCGGCTACCCATACTTCACCCCCGCCCGCAAAGGCTGCTAAATCTATTCCTCTTTGCACACTAGCAACAGCATTAACCCAACTTGAACCATCGTTATTGTCGTTTCCATTAGGCTGAACATAAATAATTATCTCAGGATTTGCAGGATTAGTTCCACTCCATTCATCAGCGCCAATATCTATAATATCATATGCAACATTAGGATCATCGTATATGCGACAGTCACCATCTATATCCACAGATGGAAGGTTTGATGCAGATGCGCCATTATCCTTGCATAGGGAATCGTCAGCTATATGCCAGTCGCCATACTCGATGTACGGAATTCCAGGATCAACAGGAGCGAGGTCATTGTCCGGGTGATATGTTGTAATTGTATTCCAGCTATAGTTGCTCACTGAGTTCGAATAACAGAGGTTTTTCGTGTATGTAAGAGTGCTTGGTCCATATATACCACCACCTATATTAAATACAACGATGTTGTTTATCATAGCAGAAGTTGCACTTGAATCGAGGTAAATACCACCGCCGTAATTATTGGTAGTACTTGATGTATTTGCATTATAAGCAATTGTATTGTTTGTTATCTGACCACTCTGACTTGTTGCATAGTAAATACCAGCCCCCTTGGTTGCATTATTTCCCATAATTACGTTACTTACCAATATAGGGGCTTGTCCACTAACATAAATGCCTCCACCCAAAGTTGTTGCATTATTATTCTTAATAATATTATTAAGTAAGCTTGCTACTGCTGTGCAATAAATACCGCCACCAACAGTTTTTGCAGTATTGTCAGTAATGACATTATGTGATATATTTGCTGTCGCAGAGCAGTAAATGCCTCCTCCAACATAATTGTTTGTAATATTGGAATATATTAGGTTATCTGATATGGCAGCAGCTCCTGTGCAATATATACCACCACCACTACTATTACCAGTATTAGAGTGAATATTATTATTGGCAATAGTTGCAGCAACAGTGCAATAAATGCCACCACCATAATTACTAGAGCCATTTTTTACAGTAAACCCATCAATTCGAGTTAGAGAATTCGATGTTCCCGTAATACTAACAGCATGTCCTGCTGCGTTCGCATCGATAATAGTCTGATTTACATCCCAATCCCGCTGTTCGCGAGCAGTCTCACTGCCACTAAAGCCACCGTAGAGTGCAACGCCCGAGGTAAGTGTAATGCAGCCAGTATATGTATCTTCAGCGACCCATATTTCTTTACCACTGGAGGCGGCGGACATCCCAGCGGTGATCGTTGTCTTCGCAGTAGCCCAACTCGTACCTGCCCCATTGCTTCCACTAGTGCTAACATAGATAACATTAACACTTATTATGGTCACAGCTTCAGAAACTTCAGCCGTATTCCCAGCATAGTCAGTGGCACGAACAGTAATCATGGCCGATGCAGGGCTTTGCCAGTCATAAGACCAAGTATGCGTAGTGGAGTTATAAGTTGCAGCATTCCAATTACCGGAACCTACTTTGAACTCAACAATCGCTATTCCTGCAACAGAGTCGGTAGCTGTGCCTGAGACAGTAATGCTTGTTGCACCGGAAGCCACATGCCAGTTGGTTCCGGTTGGGGATGTAATCGCCACGGTAGGATCAGCAGTATCCTCGGGATCGAATGCGAGTATATCATCATAGCTTCTCAGACGCAGGACTCGAATCACATTGCTACTGGCATCCGTTTCACTGCTCGATATTCCCGCAACAGATACATACCAACCAACAGATGGTGCGATAATGTCCGCCTTGCCGCTTGTTGCCCAGTCCCAACTGACCTTCACGCCGGTGTTACCTGACCCATCTTCAAAGCCGGTACCATCGTTGATGTAGAAAAACTTGTTTGTTGCATCTACAGCAGTTATTCTGCCCCAGCTCTTTACAAGCAAACCCTTGTTATAGAGTCCTGTGCCGCTGTCGGTCGGATAATCCACACCGGGAGTATTGACGTTAAACTCGCCGCCGCCAAGTATCTTGTTCGGCATCCCCAATGCACCCGGCACCGTACCTGTGTCGGTTACAGTTACAGATGCACTCGAAATCTTGCGTTCACCATCAGAATCAAGCGCAACCGTTCCGGTGACACTCACAAGGCTGCCGCGAGCAATTGTGCTGCCGGAATAGCTTACGCGGATTCCACCAAAGCTGCCGGAACTGGATGGCTCCTGGATATAGATCGACCCTGGGAAATCCGTCTGGTTCGCAGTGACGACCTTGCCAGTCAAACTTGCAGATGCACCATCAGCCTGGCTCAAAACGTAAGGTATTGTGTTCGAGTTAACTATACTCAATCGGCCAACAAGTATCTGAGGATTGTAGTCTGGACCATCATCTACACAGATCACCATTTCAGTCGTATATTGAACTTGCCCGGTGACTTTGTTGATTCTGTCGCTTGTTGTAGGGCTGCCGTCACTATAGTAGCACCTTATCGAGTCCGTAATGGACGAGTCCTCTGCAATATCAACGTAGTTATAAGTGACGCTGTTTATTGTTTCGGTGCCGACAGCCAGAATCTGCTTGCACTGCAGTTCCACAGGATCACCGATCGATGCACTTGTCTTCAGACCAGGAATATTGCTGTAATATGACTGTGTGTGCACACCTTGAGTCTGGACAGATGTAGATGTACTGGTATCCGTGTCGGATATCTTAGAATAAAAAGTCGGCCCCTCAGCCGGATCAGAGTTAGGTACCTCAGATGAATCCGATGTGGATGCCGATGAAGCTGTGCCCGACTCAACATAATATACTGTCAGATCGGTCTTCCATGGCCATGTCTGCTGAGCAGCACCAGGGAATGCCTTGATAATATTGGGGTGATACAGCAGTTCACCGTTTTCAGAAGCATAACCTCGAACTGTAACGTTTTGAAGAGCACGCTCGCCGGATGATAGAGTGGTAAGTGTTCCTGAACAGTCAATAACTTGACCCAGCCGGAGTTCTGTATCAGGAGTGGTGAGTACAATTAGTCTGTCTTTCGGCCTGAACGGTTCGGCAATTACAATGTAGTTATCCTTTATCTTAATGATGTCTTCCAGAATCAAGTCTACATGGCTGCCGTCTGGAAGTGTTTTCGCATTATATATTGTCCCGCTGCCCGTATACCAGTCAAAAGGCTGACTTGCCCGGGCAGTGGAAGCCGTAAACAGTATTGCCAGTGTAAAAATTACGAATAGCAGTATAAACGCCCATCTTCGATACATTATCGCCCTCGTCTCCTTCTGTGTTTACGATTTTGATGATTTCTGAATCAAGTGCATATTACTTTGGCATTCATATACTCACAGCTATCCTTACCTAACTTATCTGCAAGGATTGTGCCAAGCGAGCTATATTACCTATGTCCGTATAATTTATCAGGCTCATCAATTGCATACAAAATCACACCAACTTGTCCGGCCAGATGGACGTTGTTTTCTTTGTATGACCCCCTGCTAGATACCTTTGTTCCTTTTATTTCATCAACAAAGGAAGCATACTAACCACATATGATACCTGAGTATGGAACTAATAAGCAGTTGGATTACTAGCTGCCCGGAATAATCATTATGAGATTGTCTTTATATGTGAGGAACCAATAACCATATCCTGGCTCCATCTCTTCACGATCACAAAGATCGTATCCGCATGAGAACTGGGACCCTATGGTAGCATCATATCCAGTCATAAAGGCTTCGCACCATCCTGAATCAGCAGCTTCTTTCAATGTGAGTAACCGCGTTCCATCTGTTATTTTTATGTTATCGCCAGGAGAGCTTACAGTCATAGGAACATCATGATTGAACGGTGTTCCGATTAGCTGATAACCCCCAACATCCTCACCATCTAGCGAATCGCCAGGCAGCGATATACATATGTCAGTCATTACACTACCAGAAGGGATACCATCTGCAACTCCTTCGTAACTGACTGTATATTCGTCATTCGAAAGCAGCCACAAACCATCGCCGAGCAAGACATTACCAAATCCAGTAGGATCAAGGTCATCATATCCAACATTACCCTGAGTTTGGGCATCAAATCTTGTTAGATTATTAATAATTGGAATGCCATCGAACACATTCAACGGATCGGAATTTAGCGGAACAAGCGGTGCGCTGATACAATTCCACTCATCATAGACATCATAAGTAACGCCGTCTGCAAGCGCTGAACAGGATACTACAATAACTAATGCAAGCACCACACTTATTAATTTCATTCACTCACCCATTCAAGATTATAATTTGTGTATTAAATTGAAATGCAATTTACTCATACACAATACTCATCCATGACTGACATCGTTACAACCAGAACTAGGGTCTGAAACCTGTAAGTGACTAGACTGCTTCTGAATCATATAAACAATAAGTGCTCGGACTATAGAGCTATCCTCTTAGAACTGCAGTTCAGCATTATTCAGCAACAGCAGTTCCACTGATGATCATGCAAAGGTTGCTCCTAGAGGTAGCCAACCAATAACCATGGAATGGAAGCAAGCTGTTCATAGAGGCATATACCGTGTAACTTGTATCAAGATCACTACCCAGACAACCATCGAAGCCGATCATATTATTTGACACCCATTCACTCTCAGCAGCCTCTTTCCATGTTTTAAGTGTTATGCCGTCAGTAAACTTGATGTTTACACCGTCTTCTCCAACCGGAACTTCATGGTTATATGGATTGCTGATAAGATGCCATCCACCTTCACCATCCGTAACACCTGGTAATGATATGCACATATCTGTTATCACACCATTAGTGGGAACACCATCGGCAATGCCATCAATAGTAACTGATCCATCCTGGCTTTGGGAAAGCCAATAACCATCACCGAGCAGAATGTTGCCGAATTCATCTTCAGTATATATTGTCAGTGCAACGTCGCCGCCAGAAACAGCATCAAAGCGAGTAATACGATTCATTACCGTAATACCACTGAAAGCACTTGATGGAGTGGAATTGTAAGGAACTAATGGCGCAGCTATAAGGTTCCACCCCTCATATACATCATATGTGACGCTGTCTGCAACAACAAAACCGCTTGCCATAACTATCAGCACAAGTGCAATAATCAATATTTTCATCTTACTGCCTCCATACAGTCAAATTTCACCTTGGATAATATAGCAGGCAAGCTAGAGTAAGTCAACACTTCAATGCATAAAGTTATGAATATGATCTCTTGTCTTATTTCTTTGTTCTGTGCAAATCAATAAATCTATCAATACCGGTGTCAATCAACCATTCTAACAATGTGCCAGATGCGATAAGACGGTATTCTTGGAACCAGGGATGAAGCTATTAGACTCAATGTTCTGAGATTATTAAGTTAATGAAGGAACAAGCATATGAGCTAAGGCACTGAATACTAGATAAAGCCGAAAGTGTGCTTAAATCAACAATAAGGCGAAAATATATTTGCAAATGCTTGATTGCCATGCTACACTGAAATCCAGAAATACCGTCTTCTGGGAACCGACGAGCTTATACTCAATCATACAGAACATTCTCTTTGCAGGAAGACCGCAACCGGAAACACAGCCCCCAAAGGCAAGCAGTTCCGGCCACAGTAACTGCAGACTACGGCCTGCATTTCCGGCACGGTCTGTATCCTGCATCGATCGCCTCCTCTCTGGACTCGAAATACGACCTGTTCTTTTCATGTGGCAGATAGCTGCATGTCCTGCGATGAAAGATACCGGTCCGCACATTTCCGATGTAAGCCGGTGTCTGAATTGGAACAATACTGCTGCACAAGCAATATCCTACGGCGCCGAGGATAAGCCCACCCAGCAGAATCACTGCAACCAGACGATATAACTTCACGAACAGCCTCCATCAACCACATAGATCGACCATCAGACGGGTAAAAAACCGATAACACAATATTCGTGGAAGCCAGAAGATCATTTCTTCGCTTTTCGCTGCCAACGCCTTGACTTATCACCGGTTTGCGTTTATGCTTCAGGGTCACGGCAACTCCTTTCATCGCACTATCGGGCCGAAAAATTGCCGAAATGCGAAGAAAATGCTTGCAAATGACAGATTCTCATGCTACACTGACTACCAGAAATATTGTGTTCCAGGAAGCTGCGGAGGGGGCTGATTCCGAGCTTCTTGAACTCCTCGAAAACGCTCAAAACTTCCTCACAACCACCATTGCCGATTCCACGAAAGAGATATATGCGCGTGACTGGAAGGGCTTTGAGCGGTGGTGTATAAGTCACGCTCTTCCTTATATGCCTTCATCACCGGATGTTGTCGGCTGTTACTTCACATCACTAGCGATGAAGAACTTCCGCATTACAACTATCCGCAGACACTGTGCCGCAATAGCCGCAGCTCATCGTGAGGCCGGATATCCAACCCCGACAAGTCACCCGGCAATAAAAGAATTGCTGCACGGAATGACGAGGAAGATAGGCAGCCCGCCAAAGCCGGTGGATGCTCTGCTGTCGGAAGATATCAAGCGGATGGTAGAGGCACTGCCGGATACATTTCTCGGTATACGTGACAAAGCAATAATCCTCATAGGTTTCGCCGGAGCATTCAGGCGCTCAGAAATCGTTGGATTGAATGTCGCTGACATCAACTATCGGGATGAAGGTATTGTTATTCTTCTGAGGCGAAGTAAAACCGACCAGCAGGGAGAGGGTCGATTAGTGGGTATCCCCCGTGGCAAGAATTTCGATACCTGCCCGGTAGCTGCACTCGAGCGCTGGTTGGAGATATCTCAGATTACAGAGGGTGCAATCTTCCGAGGACTCGATAGATATAACAATCTAGTGTCCGACAGGCTTTCAAGAAGAGCGATAGGGACGGTTGTCAAAAGAGCTGCAAATGCAGCAGGGCTGGACCCTGAGAAATACAGCGGGCACTCACTGAGGTCCGGTCACTGCACTCAGGCAAGCAGAGCCGGTGTGGCTGAGCACATTATTGCTCAACAGACCGGGCATAAATCCATCAGTTCATTGAAGAGATATATCCGTCTGGGCCGTCTGTTCGAAGAAAACAGCGCGGATGCTCTCGGACTGTAGAAGTATCACTCTCTGTGATAAATTCTTGTCCCCAGAAGGCAGACAGATTCATACGGATTTCTCCTGGGGACTCACAGACAATATTCATATTTTCGAGCCTACCGACCTGTAAAACGCTCGAAGTTAGCAACAGACACTCCGGCTAACCGAAACGGCACGCTTTCAAAATTCGGCAGGTTGTCAATGTGAAAAGTCATTATGCTCATAGGTTTCGCTGCTATCCGTCGCCAGCCCTTCTCACGAGAAAGCGCGGTATTGAGATACGTGGAATCTGAGGCATATACTACTACCCTGTGCTCCGGATGATATCTCAATTCCAGGGGCATATTGCCCTTTACCACGACTACAATTTGGGGATCGAGCTTAGATGCCATTACCGCGCTTATCTGCCCACTGCAAAGGGCGAGTCGGCTCTTGAGCACATCGGTATCGATACGACCGTTCTTCATATCAGCATCGGTCATTCTGAAGATTATCTCGCTGTCTACCTCAGCAAACCTTGGCAGGTCAAACTCTTTGAACAATTCGTCTGCATTTGCAATAGTGCCGTTATGAGTGCCCAAGACATATCCCGAGCGAATGGGATGTGCATTTTCAATTCTCTCTATCGAACCGCGTGTAGGCCAGCGGGTATGTCCGGCAAGCCAGGTCGTTGAGTTGTCAACATAGGCTATCGCATCAACAAACTGTTTCATCTTCACAAACTCAACTGCGCGCATCGGACGTTTGAAAATGCAGTGACTGCCATCTTTTTTCAGCCAGGCAAGACCGGTCGCGAAAGGTCCTCGCCTCTCACTCAATAGCAGCAAATGTATAAAAAGCCACTTCAGATATGTCTGCTCCTCCGACTGTCTCTTTTTTGGTCCATAGATGACCCCAGTCTGTCCACACATCAGCGCTCTCCTTCCATTACTTTGAATCCGTGAAATATCCCAAGGCAGAATTTGGCGCGATTGTTCTCTATCCGCATCGCAGTTTCTATATAATCGAGTTCAACCGCGATGCGCACTACTTCAGATAAGTCGAACATATTAGTTCTGCCTGAGCTACGAATAGCCAGCATGCCGTCCATAACTGCTTTCGGAACTAGGACCCTGATGTTATGCATTGACTGCCGCCTCCTTAGCTTTTTTGGATTTGCGGCCATACTTGAATGCCGAGTCGCCCTGGAGGTTAGCAAGCAGATGTTATGCGTCGCGTGCGATTATGTGGCGTCGGGTGCTTTTTCAGGCTCCCCGACGCCGGTTTTGCGCTACATAATCCTCACAGGTTTTCCAGTATTGTCAGTATCCTGTCCGTCTGCTGGTAGCGCGCCTGCCGTGGTGCAACCACGCCGCTTTGTTCCAGTGCTCGACGTTTCATTTCAACATCGGCTTCTATGTAATGGTGGGTGGTATCGAGGCTGACGTGTCCAAGCCAGCATCGGATCATGTTCAAATCTACACCTGACTGGAGCATATGCATGGCCGTCGTGTGCCTCAAAGTATGTGGCGTTATCTTGCGTCCGGCAATGCTTGAATTCCGCTCAGCCGCTGTGGCGACCATCCGTCGGATCATATGCGTGACCCCGTATCTGGTCAGCCTCTGTCCGGTCGCACTGACGAATACCGGCACATTGTCGCTTGTGGTAATACGGCGTTCCTCGTACAATGAGCGAAGCGCGGCCACCAAGTCTGTAGCAACTGGAGTCGACCTGTCCCGCATACCCTTTCCGTGCAGCAGAACCTGGCAAGGTGAGTTCAAGCAGATATCCACCGCATTCACCCTGACAGCCTCTGAAACACGTGCGCCAGTCCGCGCGAAAAACAGAAGCAAGGCATGATCCCGCCGCCCCTGTCTTGTTGCCTGATCCGGCACATTGAGCAGAACGTCCAGTTCTTCGCGGGTGAGATAGCCAAGAATTGGTTTGACGTACTTCTTATTGGGAATGGCTAGTACCCGCTGTACCACACCCAGCGCTCCCGGGTCCATGTAGGCCACATACTGCATGAACGCTCGGATTGCGGCCAGCCTGTTATTGCGCGTGCGTACGCAATTATGCCGAAAATCCTCCAAGTGGTCGAGGAATGCCAGAATCACGTCGCGGTCCAGGTCTTGAATACTCAAGCGCTCGGGAGCCGTCTGTAGCTGCTCGGCGACAAAAATTACTAGCAGTCGAAGAGCGTCACGATACCCGCGAATAGTCTCGATGCTGGCTCGTTGCTGTGTTATCAGTCGACGGCGAAAGTAGCTTTCGAGCATGTCGCCTAGTGTCGGAGAAACTTTGCTCATTTGCTTGCCTCCACATCGCCGCTTGTATTCTGTGCGGTCTGATATCTCTGAGTAGCAAGCTCCATCAGTTCGGGGACGGCGGTGATATAATATGCGGTATTGCTGTAGTGGACATGTCCCATGTAGGTGGCAAGCAGAGGTAGCAATCCTTGGACGTCAACTCCCTCGCGATACCATCTCGCCATCCTTTTAACCGCGAATGTGTGGCGCAAGTCGTGAAATCTCGGACCTTTGCCGCTTTCATCTCGCAGTCCGGCGATCTGGGTAAGCCTCCAGAATGTGCACTGTATTGTGTGGGTCTGAATACGACAGCCTCTCATATTAAGGAAAAAGGCAGGGGTTTGCGGCTCGGGAAACGAAACATCACGCAGACGAGCATAGCTCGTCAGTTCAACAAGCGTGGTAGGATGGACCGGCACAATTCGTTCTTTGTGGAATTTGGTCCCGCGCACCAGGAGAACTCCAGACCCCAAATCCACGTCTGCCTTGTCAAGATTGACTACCTCCACGTTTCGCAGCCCCGTGCTGGCCGCGAGGCCAATAATTGTTCTGAACGTCAGCCCTCGCATTGGGTGCTGGGGAGTCAATTTCATGGTCGACTGAAGAAGCAGCGCGAGTTCAGACTCGGTATAGATGTGGGCCGGAGGCTGAGTGTTTTGAGGACAAAGGACTTTCGGACTCAAAGGTGGAGTCTCAGGCTCAAATGCAGCCAGATACCTGGAGAAGTTGCGTACAAAGTTGTAGCGATTAGCACAATGCTTCGAACTTAGCTCAGGGCGGTACGTGGCGAAATCCACAGCCAAATCCTGCGTCAGCTTAGCGACTGATTCGTGCTTACACAGGTATCGGTCGAACTCGTGCAGAGTATTTGCCTGCTGCCTGAACTGGCATCCGAGCTTGCGCCGCAGGTTGATGTAGGATTCTAGATAAGCTGCAAGGAAACTGCGACATTTGTAGCTCATCTTGCACCTCCTGGAAAAGGCAGAGCCACGGTCGCCAGATGAGTAGTGTCAACCTTGGCATAAATGGCCGTAGTGTCGATGCTGACGTGCCCAAGCATGTCTGCTATCTCCTTGATTGGTCTTGACTCATTCACCATCTTGGCCGCAAGACTGTGTCTAAGCATGTGGGCGCCATAATGAGGGGCTGGTATGCCTGCGCGTTTGATGTTCCTTGACACAATGGCCGTGACTGCCTCACAAGATATGGGCACTATGGGGGCATTGTGAGTAAGAAATACATACCGCGAATTGTGTGCGGGACGCCCATGGATGACATAGTCGGTCAGGGCATCACCGACTTCCTGAGTAAGCGGCAGAACACGAGCGCGCATGCTTTTAGTCTTCGGCAGGTGTATCTCGGACTTGCGCCATATGATATTGTCCAGTTGGAGATCTCGAACGTCCATACAGCGGAGTCCGAGTGTCGCAAGTAGCAGCAGGATTGCCTTATCACGCCTTCCCCGCGGCGAAAGCGTCTCCATACCGTCGATTAACGCTCGCACCTGTTGCCAGGGCAGGTGTTTGGGAATCGTGTCTAGTCGGTAGCGAAATATGGATGGTACGACTCGGTCTAGGTCTTGTTCGACAATGCTTTCCCAGCGCAAAAACCGCAGGAATGACCGGGTACATGTGGTCAGCATTTGTCCCCAGGTCCGACTTTGAGAGACATTTGCCCAGTAGGCAATGTAATCCAATATCTGTGGACCGTCCACTTTTCTAAGATCCAAGCAGCCATGGCGCCTGAGATGGAAATCCAGAAAACGCCTGGCGGACCGACTGTATATCCTGGTCTTAACGACGACTCCGCGCACATTTGCCAAGTAATCCTCATATCGTGAGATGATGTCTGTAAATGGATCATCCGCAGAACTCTCTTGTTCCAGAACCGGCACAATACCCTCGTCACGCAGGTGGTTCAATAGATGGGTCAACATATTACCGGTCTTCTCGTAGTCACCGTGCGAGGCAAAATCACCGGAAAAGCGATGGGCAAGGTCCTCTGTGATCTTGTGAACGTCGCCGATGCCTATTAGTGACAGGTAGCGACTGAAGTCGCCAGCAAGTCCCAAAATGGTGTGAGCCTGACCATAGCAGTAACCCCGCTGATGCAGGCGCGCAGCAAGTCCGTCCAGATAAGGTGCGATGGGGCCGCAACGCAACTGACGAATTCTGATTGGTGATTTGAAGTAATACTCCAGCATGTTTTGTCTCCTAGAGAAACAATGTAAGACCCGGGCGAATCCGAGCCTCCACAAGGAATACGGCTCTGCATAAGCTTTCATATACAGCCCCATCCCTTTCAGATTGCACTTGACTTATTTGCCGAACCAAGCGTGAATCATCTGGTAGGGATTGTTATGTATCGCAAAACCGGCGTCGGGGAGCCTGAAAAAGCACCCGACGCCACATAATCGCACGCGACGCATAACACTTGCTATGTGGCGCGCCACATAACAGGTGCTTTCTCACATTTTTGAACTCATCGCCTATAAGCCCGAGATTGATGCATGCAAAGACCCGAAAGTCATACTTAGCACTCTGGGGATTGTATTCTCTGGGTCGTCCGGATGCGCAGCGATTGTTTAGAGCCTTCGCGGCGAGTGCAAGCACGAATGTCACATAACCTCGGATTACTCCAGCGTGCAGTGTGGAATTCGCAGCCCTCATCTCTATGCTGCCTCTATAGAACATAGAGGAAAGGTTCAAAACACAGTAGCGTTTATGTAGCGCGCTACATAAACGCTATTATGTTGCGGCTCGAATTATGTTGCGCCGGGCCGCGATTCGTGCGGCCCGGCACTCGATTTGCGTCACATAATAATCAGCACAGGCTCTCCAGTAGTGCCAACAATTTGTCCGTTGGTTGGTAGCGCATCTGCCCGGCTTCAACTACCCCGCACTGCTCTAATATACAACGTTTCATCTCCACGTCAGCCTCAACGTACTGATGAGTCGTGTCGAGGCTGACATGTCCCAGCCATGAACGAATCATATTCAGATCGATTCCATCCTGCAGCAGGTGCATTGCTGTAGTATGACGAAGGGTGTGAGGCGTGATCGTCTTCCTTGCCAGTATCGGCATGTTCGCAACCGCTATGGGTACGGTGCGCCGCATCAAATGTGTGACTCCGTGACGCGTGAGCCGTTTGCCGGCCATGCTGACGAAGACAGCGGCATTTGTGTTTGGCGCAATATTCATTTCCCCGCAAAGTGTGTTCAAGATATCCGAAATGTCAGATTTCATCGGCGTAACACGCTCCTTTCCGCCTTTTCCACGCAGAAGCACCTGACATGGATGATTCAAACGCAGGTCACTCGCGTTGACCCCAACAGCTTCCGATACTCGCGCGCCGGTGCGAGCCATAAAGAGCAACAGCGCATAGTCACGGCGTCCTTGTCTGCTGTTGCGGTCCGGAACGCTGAGAAGAACATCGAGTTCTTCTCGGGTAAGATATCCAAGTATCGGCTTGACCGTTCTCTTACTCGGTATTGCCAATACTCGCTGAACCACGCCCATTGCAGTTGGGTCCAAATACGCCACATACTTAAGGAACGAGCGGATTGCGGCTAGACGACTGTTGCGGGTGCGAATACAGTTGCAGCGTGTCTGTTCAAGGTAATCTAGGAAAGCAAGGACTACCTCTCGGTCGAGATTCTCAATGGTCAGCTTCTCTGGAGCCGTATGTAAACACTCGGATGCAAATACGGCAAGAAGCCGTAAACTCTCCCGGTAAGAGGCAATCGTCTCTCGGCTTGAGTGCCGTTGAGCTATCAGTCGCTGTTTGAAGTAGCTTTCGATGAGGGTTGCTAGAGTTTGAGGCTTTGCGCTCATCGAGTTGCCTCCTTGTCCGAACTTGTTTGGCTTGTTCGTGCGCGCTGGGCAGCAAGTTCCATCAGTTCGGGGATCGCCGTAATATAGTAGGCGGTATCGGTGTAATGAGCGTGGCCCATGTATGTCGCCAGCATGGGCAGCATGGCATTCACATCCTTGCCTTCTCGATACCATGCGGCCAATCTCCTGACAGCGAAGGTGTGGCGAAGATCATGGAATGTGGGGCCGTCTCCGCTGTCACCCCGCAACCCTGCACGTCGAGTAAGATCCCAGTAGGTCATCTGCAGAGTATGCTTCGAGAAGCGTCGTCCCCATTGGTGAAGAAAGAACGCCGGGCTCTGCGACTGGGGATGTGCCGCGTCGCGCAGGCGAGCATACTGATTAAGAACTGCCAGAACAGTTGAATGCACCGGCACCAGGCGGTCCTTGAAAAACTTCGTGCGCCGCACCATTATGACACCCGATTTCATGTCCACATCCGCACGGTCAAGAGCAACCACTTCGCTAATCCTCAGACCGGTTCCTGCGGCCAGACCGACCATTGCATGTAAGGCAAACCCTCTCATAGGATTCTTTGGCGCGATCCGCTTGGCAAGTTCGAGCAGGCGAACGAGTTCTTCTTCCGAATAGATATGTGCAGGCGGACGCACCCGCCGCGCATACAGAGCCTTGGGATCCAGAAGTGGTGTCTGCGGCTCGAACGTGGCAAGGAAGTCCGAGAAGTTACGTATGGTAGCATAGCGACGAGCGCATTCCTGAGCAGTAACATTCGGGTTGGCAGTGGCAAACCCAATCGCTAACTCTTGTGTAAGCAGCCCAGTGTGGCTAAGGTCATAAACGTAGCCGTCGAACTTATGTAGGATGCCTGACTGACTGGCGAACTTCAAACCGAAGCTGCGCCGCAGGTTGATGTATCTTATCAGGTATTCGGCAAAGATGCTTCGAAAGCAATAGTTGCTCATTTCACTCCTCCGGGTAGCGGCAATGCAACCTCCATCAAGTGAACGGTATCGACTTTCGTGTATATGGCCGTGGTGTCTATACAGGCGTGGCCGAGCATGTCGGCGACTCCCTTTATGGAAGAGCCTGAGTTGACCATCTTGCTCGCCAAGCTGTGGCGCAGCAGGTGAGAACCGCGATGACCGGCCCATGTCGGAATACCAAGACGCTTTACATGTCTTTGCACAATACCCGTTATGGCGGGGGATGTGGTGAACGCACTGACAGGCGCCTTGTGGCGGATAAATACGAAGGGCAAATCGGTGTGTGGGCGGCCATTGAGAATGTAGTCGGCAATGGCTTCGCCCAGCTCCTGCGACATCGGTAGAACGCGAGCGCGCAAGTTCTTGGTTTTCGGCAGGCGAATCACGCTTTCACGCCAGTCGATGTGTGAGAATTCCATCGTGCGCACGTCGTAGTTTCGCAGCCCAAGCGTGGCAAGCAAGAGCAGAATAGCCCGGTCGCGCATGCCTTCGGGCGAAGCGGCATTCACGCCGTCAATTATCTCGCGAACCTGTTCCCAAGGTAGATGGCTGGGAACCGTGGCCAGTCGCCACCGGCGTAGTGACGGCACAACACGCTCAAGATCGCGGTCAATGAGGTTTTCCCAGCGTAAGAATCCCAGGAACGAGCGTGTGTTGGTTGCAAGGTTGTGTACCCAGGACCGGCTGGAGGCGTAGTTTGCCCAAGTGGTTATATAGTCGAGTACCTCGGGGCCATCGAGAGCCGAGAATTCCAACTTCTTATGGCGCTCGATATGAAAAGCGAGGAAGCGTCGTACGGATCGTGTGTAGCCATCGCAGGTAGCAAAGCTCAGACCACGAATATCGCGTAGATAGGTGATGTAGCGCTTGATGATATCCGCGCAAGGGTCATCTACATGCGGTTTCTCGACCTCTGCTATGATGCCGGACTGTCTGAGATACCTGAGAACGTGGACGATTGCATTGGCTGCTCCGCGAAAAACTCCCATGGGCACAAGTTCCTCATCAACGAACTTCTGTCCCAGTTCCTCGCTGATTTCGCTGGCATCGGAGATCCCGCAGGTGGAAAGGAACCGACTGAACTGTCCGGCCAATCCCAGGATGTTGACTCCGGTGGTCTTCTGATAGCCGTGCCGTCGCAATTCGGCAGCCATGCCGTCCAGATACTGGACGAGCGGCCCACGACGAAGCTGGCGCAGCCGAGTGGGATCGCTAAAGTAATATTCCAACATAGAAACACCTCTTGGTTAATGTAAGCCCCGGAACCAATCCGAAGCTCCATTACCAAATACGGCAGGGTGATATATTATGTAGCGCAATCCGCAGTCGGGCCGCACGAATCGCGGCCCGGCGCAACATAATTCGAGCCGCAACATAATAGCGTTGGCTATCATAGTGCTGTGGTGAGGAATTGAATGCGCCATACCACAGCTTATTCATCTCATCGAGCGTCTTGGGGCGCTTGCAGTCTATTCTCCTTATCAGGTCAGGATCGATCCGCTTGGTATATTTAGCCAGCCTGTCCGCTCTAACACCGAGTGCCTGGATGATAAGCTCCTGCTGCTTATAGAAGATCTTCATGAGGTTGGCGAGGGTACGGCCATCGAAATGCGAACCATCTACAGTATATGGCACCCGCAGGTCTGTGTGGCCTGCGCGCCTGTTCTGCGCACGGCTCTGACAACATCCTGCAGCACAGGTATGTCCCGATATGTAAGAATAGGCGTTACTATCTCAGCTCTAAGGTTGGCAGGTGCATCGGATAGTGACGCGTCGGCAACCACTTTCCATTGTCTGCTATTTGGATCTGTTACCGTGTGAGGATCGTAGGCAGCGGGCTGACCTGTATGCTCAATGGTGCCGCCGACCACGGACTGGATCCCCTTAGCCACGGCTCCGCGCGACTTGCCGGTAGTCTCTATCTCCACTCCGAATTTCAGTTCACGAAAATCTATCACTTGATACCTCCGTATTGATCTGGTAGTGTTCATCACCAATGATGAATTACCTCGAACACGCAGGGATGTCAAGTCAATTGAGAGTGTTCAGCGAGAAACTGGTATTGACACGCGGATTATCCAGTCAGAGTGTGTTTGTTATTCTATGTATACGACTGGTCGTCTTCATGGCCGGGATCGAATGCACGGCAAAGCTGGCGGTTATCGCCCGGGAAAATATTCAGACTGAACCCTACATCCCCCGATCCGGACACATGGATAATCGCATTTGTGTAGCTGTCGGGATAGATTTGCACCAGATATATTTTGCCTCCCGGAACCTTCGGCGGATACGTGCCGGGGTCACCGAGGGTTACCCTGCTGCCGGTTTCCATTGTCAGGGTGCCGGTTATGTGATAGAACTCGAAAAGCGCTGTTATCGTGTATGACGTAGCTTTCAGGTGAGTCATTAATTTATGCTCGGAGTTGGCGTCGCACTTGCCCTGCCAGATCATGCCGTTATTCGCGGACATTACTCCATATTCCAACAAACTGACGCCATCATAGCTGTATCCGCAGTACCATTTCATCTGGTCCTGGAAGTAGCGCAGGGGCGAATATCTGGCATTGGACTCTGTTTTAGGGTAATATGTCCCATCGTGGTCATTAGATGTCCTGTGCCAGGTAAATGCAGTCGCAAGCACCTGCAGTTCAACTTCTGTGGCCTTCTCAGGGAGCGCAGCCTCAACTGCGTCTATCCTGGTCTCATGATCTGCAAGCTGGGTCTTGTCCGCCGGTGCCATAAAACCAGCGTCGGATGTGGTTGCATCTGAGTGAGCCGTGCCGCCGGAACCGATGTGTGAGTGTGGAGCAAAGTTGGCATTGGATTCGGTTTCTGTGTAATATCGGCCATCATGATCTGATGACGATTTGTGTGCGCTCAAGGCATTGGAGACAGCGGTCACGTCCGCATTATCAGCTTTTCCGGGCAGTGCAGCCTCTATTGTATCGATACGTGTCTCGTGGTCGCCAATTTGAGTCTTATCAGCAGGTGCCATAAATCCCGCAGTTGAAGTAGTTGCATTCGAGTGAGCTGTGCCGCCCGAACCGACATGGGATTTCGGAGCGAAGTTCGCATTGGACTCGGTCTCGGTAAAATACCTGCCGTCGTGATCGGATGATGATTTGTGTGTGTTCAGAGCGCTCGATAGGGCTGTCAGGTCGGTATTCTCAGCCTTGGATTCAAGATCGGCAAGCTGGGTCGGTGTCATGAAACCAGCGGATTCTGAACTTACAGCCGGGTGGCGTTCCAGTCCGGCATGACCGATGTGATCCGCCAGTATCGAAAGGATGTCGCTGCCTTGACTGGAGATGCAGACATATGGTCGAAGTTCTCCTGTGTCGACATCAAAGGTGTACACCGGCACAACTGTTCTGGACAGCGCTCCCTCTGGGAGCGGATCACCTGACGTATCGCGTGTCTGCAGCGCGGCGATCCATTTCTCTCGTTCTGCTGTCGGCTCTCCGGTGAGCGGATTCACGAGGGACGCATCTTCTGATGCCGTGACCTCTCTGCGGAACACATCCACATATATAATGTAGTCGCCGGACGCTGGAAACGACAGCGCTGCGCCAGGAACATTCACAGCGCAGCCGTCGATATAGACGATACCATCGGCAATTGTCACATCGCTGCCAGCTACAGTTCCCACCAAGCCCGAAAGGATCGTCCCCGGCGCTAGAATCTTATCGAGGAGGGCCATTCTTTCGTGAGCCGCTATGTCTTGGGCTTCGTTGAGTTCGGTATTCAAGAGGTCCCTGTCCACCCTGTAGCAGATTTTCTTGTAGTTTCTAGCCGCGTCGAATGTACTGTCGGTCATGATATTTCAATCTCCTCCTCTTCGATCCAACAAATTGTTCCTGCCGGCTGGTGCCTGGCGGCTATCTCCAGGAACTCACTATCCTCCAGTGGCTGAGTAATTCCATAAATCCCGTGGTTGTATTTTATGCCCGGCAGTTTCTGGTGATTGAGTTTCGCGTTGTAATTCAGGCGTAGAACCGAATGGTAAGTCTCGACTATTTCGCCTGCCCAGCCTAGCCTGGCAAGGTCTCGGACAAGCGCGGCTGTAGTGCCGGTGCGCCTGTATCTCTCTATGGCTTCCTGAATACTCCTGCGCTGAGGCGTCGGGCTCGTCGTCGTGTCAAACGTTGCACCGATTAAGGCAGCAAGATACGCCAGGAAATCCGGCAGACAATCGACAGGTGACGCAAGACTGGTAATGCCGTCTATGCGGGATTTCAGTTCATCAAGTGTTGGCCCTATTACTGCAAGCAGCGCCTTTAAATCCCCGGAGGTATCGCATTCCGCATATATGTCAGGCAGCATTTCCAACAATCTCTCGGCAAATGGCTTCATCACTGCACCTCCGCTATGGTGAGCGCCACGCTGCCTAGAACCGGTATCTCGCGTATTCCTGGAAGAACATCCGCGAATGGCTCACGAAGGACCACATGGCTCACACCTTGCACTCCGTCCAGAAGCACTATCAGGTCGGACAGATAAAGCTTTTGTCCGAAGTCCTGGTTATCGAAGTCGAAGTAATTTTCCAGTGCCTGTTGTGCCCGCTCACGGACTGTTTCAATAACCTCACCTGGGTATATGTAGAGATCGGCACTGACATCGACCGCAATGTAGACCGGATCGACTATACCAGCATCTATCGTCAGAAGCCGCCTCGAATCAAGATAGTCGAGGATCTGAGACTTCAAGAGAGGCGACGGCAGCCCGCCGCCCTCCGGCGCGATACAAATCCTGACGCTGTAGATCAGCAGGCCGGGATCATCATTTATGTCCTGAATCTTAGCCTTAGCCACGCCTGGGAACGCAAGACACAGAGCAATGTAGTCATCCCTTGTCACAGCTTTCCAGGTGGACTTCACGGTAGCCGGGGCCACGAGCTTTGCATGCTCCTGCGATTCCCTGTCCGCCCCACCCGTTGCCGCGATGGGGTTGTCAATTGTAAAACGCACGCTCTCGCCGCTTTGCATATATATGGTAGACAGCATCTTCGTAATCCGGTGAGGCGCGAGATTGCCGTCGGAACCAAACGTCGCCAGATACGTTACCTGTATCTGTTTTCCATTACCAGGGAAAGCTCCATTCTTGCCGTCGCCGAATATGATAGACACATTGTCCAATCCGTCTGTAGCAAGAACGTAGTGCGTATCGTCAGAACTGCTTTCGACGAAGTGTTCGACCTGTGTCCACTCAACGCCGGATACCGACACTTGAATAGAGCCGTGTGCCACATCCGTGCGGGCCAGTTTTATACTTGAGCAGGCGATACCGGTGCTTACAAACTCTTCTATCACGAGTTGACCCTGGATTGCATCCACATCACACTGAGTCTGACCAGCGGGGATGCTCACATCCTGAACGGTGATGAAGGGCACCTCGAGGGCCTCGTCCGGCGCCAGGAGCGCCGTGCCGGATGGAATCAGGATGCCGCATGTCAACGCCTGATCCAGTGTGAACTGAACTTGAGTGCTTGCAGCAATTGGTCCATGGAGCTTGTAGCTTATCAGTGAGCACAGATTTATGATGTTCTGCCGCTGCCGTGCTGTCGGAAGATAGCATTCGGCCGCCTGGGAGTCGATATAGTATGTGAGCATATCCGCGATCCCTGAGAACAACTCGAGGAGCACTACACCCAGGTCACTCGAGTTGAAGTCAGTCCAGCGTTCAGTGAGTTGAGGAATCCGAGATATAAGCTCCTCACGGATAGAATCATAATCTTTATCTACATACGGCAGTCTGCCGCGTCGGGTTGTCATACTTTACTCCAATTCGCGCCAGAAGGGGATGACCATATTTCCCTCGACCTGCGAAGATATAAGCCTGTAACTGATATTTACAATCACCAAGTGCTCATCACTGCCATCGGCTGCTACAGTAACATCGGTGACAATAATCCTCGGCTCCCATGCATACAGAGCCTCGATAACATCATGTCGAATGAGACCATACAGGAGCTGGTCATTTGGCTCGAAAACCAGTTCGTGAAGGCGAGTTCCAAAGTCAGGTCTCATAAACCGCTCGCCTTTTTTTGTACCAAGTATCTGTCGGATGCTCTCATGAATGTGAGCGTGATCTGATGATGTCGCGGTCGATATCTGTGCACCGCCGGACCGCTTCTGAAAAGTGAACGGATACTTCAGACCCTTGCCAAGAAACTCCAATGCCGGATTATTGGTCTCGCCTGTAGAACCGCCGCCGTTTGAAGTTGCAGGCCACATGACCAGAATTGATACATCGGCAGTAATCGTGAGCGGCTCTGTTACTATGAGTTCCAGATCGCAAAGAGCGGCAAAAGCGTTTGTGATCGTGAACTCAAGGTCAGCATCAATCACCACAGCGTTAGTCACGTCAACGCGCACATCCGAGTCTGTACTGTGTCCGCCTGCAACGAAAATCGAGATGTCCCCAAGAACGCCGAACTCGTCGCCTGCGGCTTCCTCAAATGTGTAGAGCACTCCAGGCTTGTGCAGCCCCGCAAATCGAAATCTGGGGGTAACAGCCCCTGCAGCAGTTTGGACAGCCGCCTTTTTGCCATTATGCGTTGCCACGCCAAATGATTCCTTTCAGCTTTATGGCTTTGCCATTGTGTATAAAGAGCTTTTGACGAACACCATACGCGCCGCGTGGGATAGAGACTTTGACAGGTTTACCGGGTTTTGCTGCCATATCGCTACTCTTTTACTGCAAGCCAACTGCTGCCGCCTGAGTTGTTGAACATCTTATAAGTAGATGTTCCAAGGTCTATGACATCCTCGGACGCTCCAGCGCCCGGCCCAATGCAGTACACCTCGATGAGTTCACCGCGCAGTTCGTTGTAATTAGACGCCTCACAAGTCACGAAGACCGGGAACATTGCAACCATGCCGTATCTATTGTCGGGGTCAGAGTTGTTTAGCTGATAATTTTGAAAGTCGCGGGCGTATGCTACGTGGGTCGATTGCCCGGCATACCCATCATATCGGTTCAGCAGAAGGCAGCCTGGCAGATTGCTGTAGCCGATAATCACGGGCTGCGGATCCTCCCCGATCTTTGCACCTGCCGAGTAACCGGCCGAAAGATTGGCTATCGTAACTGTGTTTGGATTGGAAACCAGGTCCGTTGCAGTGATCTGAACCCGCGTGATGTTGGTGTTGTCTTTTATAATATAATACTTGCCGGGCGTGAGAATCGACGCGTCATTTACCGAAACAGTGATGTCGCTTCCGACTCCTGCTGCTTCCTGTGTTACGGCAATCTGCTCCGACCAGAATCGCTTGATAAGCCCGCTGTAATGAGGGTTGTAAATTGCGCCGATCCGTGTCACGATAAACACTCTGTCGAGACTTCCAAACAACCAACAGTTGAAAGATGCAGAGTCTGACGTGACGATTCCGGTGTTCGATGCGGAATAAACGGGTTTCACTGCTGTATGACTGGCTGCGTCCCAGTAAAGCGCTCCTCGGATGGAGATCATGTTTGTGCTGGAGTCATCGATAAACTGCAGATATATATCTTCCTGTCCTGACTCTCCGGCTGAGTATGCGACGAAGTAGGGCTGCGCCTGACCCATGCCGTCGTCGTGCAGGGTCCACCCGCAAGTATTCGTTAAAAAATCCTTGAGTTTTGCAAGCAGGTCGGCGGTATTGCTCGCCGTCTGATATGAACTGTGATTTGCCAAAGTTTTTCTCCTCGATTACGCCAGGCTCATTGTCCCGGTCAGCCTGAGTTTGATGTCCGTCTTTTTCTGAGCGCTTATGCCTGCAGGGACGCTGATCCGACGCCAAAATGATATGGTTTCGTTGAAGCTTTTGTCGCTCAGAAAAATACCCCCACCCGGCACGGCTGCATCCAGTCCGGCCTGTGTCAATGCCAGTTTGCACCAGGAGGACTCGTCTGTTCCAGAGGTATCGACCGGTTCCAATAACAGGCTGGAATAATTGCATGCGCTGTAGACTATCGCATCCTGCGCATGAGCCGCTGGCTGGGTTCCGTAGAGCGCACGCTGGACCATTAATGTTGTAGTTCCTCCGCCAGAGACGACTCGCATTTCTTCCGAGTCAATCATAATCACTTCACCGTCACTAAAGCGTGGAACTGCCAGAACCATCGCTGACTGAACAGCATCCAATACTTCGGCAAGAGTTGTCTGCTCGTTTGCCACAAAAAGCTGGCGATCTTTATTATCTCCGTTCGAGCCATCGAACGTATCGGAATCGGGATTTGTCAGATCGCCCTCTGAAATCTGTTGCGAAAGCTGCGCGTCTATATATAAATGTATGGACAATCTATTATCCTTTCATGCTAACCGGCACTGGTATCCGGACTGCCGGAGGTTATTACTGCCCCGCATGCAGCCGAGTCGCCCACGCGTGCGGCTGGCTGACCTTCTATGAGGAGCCGGTCGCTGCCGGAAATAATGGGTGTTATCCCGTGCATCGGGCAAGAGTGCAAGTCACCTTTGCGCGCAGCCGGTTTCCCATTTATGAACGTGCGGCTTGCTGCGGTGATGATGACTCCATTGTGGTCAGATCCGTCGCCCAACCGCGCAATTGAACTTGTCATATCTACCTCCCGAAGTGGCTTATAATAGCACTCACTATCCCGCTGATGACTCCACCCAGCGCAATTACGACCCCGGCAGTCTTCCACAGAGTATCGCTGCTGACTTTGGTTTTGACCTCAGACTTGAGGGAGCGTATTTCTTCAGCGTGACGGGTGAGATCATCGTTGAGACCGCGAACCAGGATGTCTACCGACTCTCTATCCGACTTGGTCTCGATTCGCCGCTCGATGGCCTCCAAGCGATCCTGAATGTCACGCCGATGGTTTTCAAGGATCTCCCGAAACTCGGCACGCCATTTGTCGAATGTCTGGGCGAGTAATCGCTCGCTCTCCACCCAACCGCAGCCCGACGGACCTTTGCATTCATTCTCGTTCATGTCATTACCTCACGGGTTAATCAGGACATTACCTGCAGATATGATTGTGATATCACCAGACACGGCATCCATCGTAATGGTGCTACCAGCCTTGTCGGCGATTTGTACTCTTCGGCCAGATTCCAAGGTTATGGACTGGCCAGACGAATCTATAATTCGCACACAGGCTGTATCGTCTTTATCATCCAGCAGTATCGTGTGACCCAGCGGCGTCTTGGCAAGCACTTTCATCTTTGGGCAGTAGAACGGCGGGTGGCCGTGGAACTTGGCATGCTCCAGATTATCTGTCCGATTCGACGCATGATCCGTCATATCCCCGCAATCCGCGCACATATCCGAATCGCATAGACGTTTTGACTCATCAGGCTGCTCGCCGGGATTGCTCCCGGCAAGCCATACACCGGACCATATTGGAAATTGCGCGTCGCCGCCTTCGAACTCAGCCCATACCGATGCACCTTCTTCAGGGACGAGGAACATGCCACAGTTGTCGGTTCCGCCATAGGGAAAGCATGGCGACGCCCAGTCAGACCAGTTCTCCTCACCCACACCAAGCACTGCCGGAATTTCCAGTCTGCACCTGCCCAATCGTTCTGGATCATGATGGTCTCTGACAAATGCCCTGTACTTGCCGTACCACTTTCCGGCGTAGCGATCTTTGTGTTCCTCGTCCTCGAATGGGAGCATTGCCTATAACCTGAAGAGTTCTCGCAGAAACCGAATGATGATATTCGGCTGCGTCTTCTTAGGGTCGGCCTTGGCCACGGAATCAGTGATTGCATCCTGAGCGCCTTCGGACAATTTGACCATAGATGTAGCAACGCCAAGTTTTACGCTGCCTGCGCCGAGTTTCTCTATAATTCCAACCACCGTGTCGAGTGCGGCAGCCCGAGCTTTGCCCCAGGCCGTGAGCTTTATCACCGCCACGAGCGCGACAACAAATGTAATGAGCACATCTTTGTTTTCAACTATGAGTCTGTAAACATCGTTCATCTTTTCCGCTTCTCCAATCGTCAGCTCTTAATGATCTGGCCAGTATTTGCGTTCACTTTCACCATTTTTGGCCTCGGCTTCACCGGCTGCGGGGCAGTCGGCTGTCTGGTCTGTTTGCCTCCTTTTGCCACGGCTCGTTTGGGCTGCCTGGGTGCTGCAAGTTCATTCTTCTTGCCGCCAGAGTCAACCGATTTTGCACCGGCACCCTTGCCGAGAGCGTTTCGTTTGAGTTTTAGTTCACAGGAATAGCCGCCGCTAAAAATGTGGCGCACAGATGTGCAGTAATATACACCGGAGAATTTTCGACCGACACCGCGAACTTCTATGTTCTGCTTTGCGACCAAAGTGGGGATGCCGATTGTCACGGCGGTAGCTTCGACTTGTCTGAGTTCAGCCTCCTTGAACCGGCTCTCGGCCATATCCTGCGCCGGTTCCTGGTGCGGTTCCTCGTGGAAACTCTCGGATCGGTCGCAGCTTGGAACAATTTTGCCTGATTCCTGCTTGCGATATTTGCTGTCACCGGAATTTCCGTCCACAAGGTATGTTTTCCCGCCGAGTGATGTCCTGTCAGAAGTGCTTGTATTATTGGCAACATGCTCGATTCGGCCTTTCTTCCGAGGGTCGACTCCCACCACTTTAGTCTCCGTGCCTGCTCCTTTTACACCCTGCGATTGAGTCGACGGTTTGAACGAACGCAGCACTCCTTCACGGTCAGCGAAATACTCCAATATCAGGGCGGGCCTCTTTTCGAGGTGTCTGGGATGAAAGTGAAGTTCATTATCCTGAACATAGAAAACATAGCCTGCCGCTCCTTTCCCATCCCTATCGCGACTCTTTGCTGCCAGTTGTTTCAGGAACTGCGCGTCGGACAAACTCCCCTGTGCTACTCGCAAATGTCTGCCGATAGTCTTTGTCACTACGGGAGTCAAGCCGTGTTCACCGGCAATCTGCTCGGCGATCTCCGAAAAAAGAATACCTGGAGCAGCCTTTTGCCAGACCCGCTGAATCTGTTTGCCGGCCAGTTTATGACCCTTATCATATGCCTTAAGCTGGATTGTAGGGTCACCACCATCCGGAAAGTCGTATTCTATTTCCTTTATGACGGCGATTCTTAGGCCGGATAGATCACCGGCATAACCAAAGCGGGCAACAATCTCGTTGCCCTCCTGAAACAGTGGATCATCCACAAACTGCAGGTTTCTGTCCGTTACTGCGATCTCCATCATATCCATCTCTTCTTCGTTGTCCTCAAAGACAAAAGAGGTTATCTCGTGCGTTATGTCTTTCGAGAGCCTGTGGCCCTCGATTTCTACAAGGAATGTTGGTTGGTAAATGTCGTTGTTCATTTGCTCTGCGAAATAGGCTATAATGGTAGTGTAATTACCGAATCAAAGGAGGCTCGCCTATGCGCGGCATAAGCTACCTTATCGATGACAGCGGCAAGAAAAAAGCCGTTATGATAGACCTCGGAAACTGGGGCAAGCTTTGGGAAGACTTCCAGGACGTCATAGTCTCCGAATCTCGCAAGGATGAACCCACAATTCCCTGGGAAACGCTGAAGGCCGAGTTGGAAAACGAGAATGCCCAACAAGCCTGAATACCTGATAGTAGTTCGTGAGGCCGTGGCCAAAGAAATCCGCTCCCTTCCTTCAGATGTCAAGCAGCGTGTAATTAAGACTATCGATTCCTTGTGCTATGATCCTCGTCCGAGAGGTTCTCTCAAACTCAAAGGAGGAGGGAGCCTTTACCGCGTCCGTGTCGGCGTTTACCGCGTTGTGTATAATGTCGATGATGCCTCACGCCAGATCATAATAACCCGTGTTCGACACAGACGAGAAGTCTATGATTAGCTCAGTACTCTCATCTCCACCTGCTCAACAGAAGGTAATCTCAGCACAGTCCCTGCATCAATCGCCAACGGAAAGAAAATGTCGTTGTAATCGCAGATGACCCACCACAACTCCGCCCGTCCGTAATATCTGTGAGCAATGAGGTCGACACGGTCGCCCTCGACTACGGTGTGAAAGATATCATCCGGCTGGGCCGCTGCGTCTATACGCTCCCTGCTGCCGATATACTCATCGCTGCCGTCGACATAGAGCACGCAACCGGCATATCGGGAATCCACACCAATCATCATCGAACCTCGCTATAACTCACCGATTTGACCACAACCTCTTCCAACTGCATCTCTACCTCGGCATGCTGCGGCAGCAGGCTATTCTCGTCGAACATATATGAGTATCTGGCGCGGACGCTTCGCACAATGCAAAGCACACCGGGATACAAGTCACCCAGAAAGAACAGCACCTTATGCGGCGCGCTTTTGAGTATCGTCTTGTCGTGCTGCGGATACAAAAGTGACTGCAGCCAGGCGACTTTCTGTTTCACCGAACCTTTGAAAAACACAACAGTGAATGCAATCTTCCTTGCCTCGCCGGAAACAAACTGGTACCTCGGGTGGCTCATCCCAGGAATCTTTATCGTTGCGAAATCCGTGCTCTTCTCGTCAGTGATATCGTCCGGGTTATACTGAAACTCCAGAGACTCCCGGGTTACCACATCAACCAGATAGCCCGTTATCTTCCTCAACTCGGAACTCACGGCTTAAGTTCAGGCTTGCTCATAATTCCTGACCTTTCTATCGCGAATGTCGTTGTAAACAGCCTGAGCTATCTTTCGGCCGTCAAGATTCGTAGTCACCGAGACATCTATTGGCCTGTCACCCAAAGCATCCAACTTTGCCAGGATAGCCTGAAGTAATGGCTGCAGGTTCTGAGCGTCGTAATCCGCATTCCGACCAAAGCCGGATGTTCCACGCACGCCGGAAAGTAACGTCGCCTGCCTGGTGTTCATCGCTCCACTTTCTCTGTGAGTAACAGCCACTGGCATGTGCGATTCGGGCACAGCACCAGCAATAGACGGTGTGAGAGCCATAGTTCCAGCAATTGCCGTTGGCAGTGCAGCCGACCTTGCAAACTCAAATGCCTGCTGCAAAGCCTGCGATGGCAAACTGGATGCCTTTGAGATCCCTGAGCTGAATGCTTCCAACATCGCCGATCCACTTCTCGTAAGTGTGGAAAGAGGCCCTTCCAAAGCATCCGAGTGCGGCAGCAGTCTTCTTATTTTCGCAAGTGCCGATTTCGCAGCTTCATACGGCGCGGTGATCGCACTGCGGATTCCTGAAGCTACAGCGGTCATAATGGACCGTCCGCTTTGGAATGCGTTCGTAACCAAGCTGCGCAGACCACTGACTATATTGGCAAAAGCGCTCACGGCCGCGCCACGAATAGATATCCATGCTGTGGATGCTGAGCCGACAATGCCACCAAAGAATGTCCTGAGTGCACCCATTGTCGTTGCCGCCCCGCTTTGAATCGCCGTCCACAAAGATGATGCCACGTCCCGAACCCATAGAAATGGAGTCGTGAGAAACTGATAAATTGCGCTGCCGATGGATTTCAGGCCATCGACCACTGATATTTGACCAGTAAGTATTTGCCATACCGACCATGCAACCCGGCCGACCATCAGGAGTCCCTGCACCAGCATCCGAAGCGGCAGATAGAACTTGTAGACCACCGGCGCAGCGGCAATAAATGCACTAACAATGGTTCGACCAAGCCACACGACAGCCCGCACAACCAGGGCCACAGTCCTGATGATGAACACAAGCGGGGAAATAACGAACTTCAAAACATAGGCTGTAATCTGCACTATCACTCCGAGAATCCTGCCGAGTACGACTCCAACATTCTGGAACGACGATGCATTCACAGCAGTTCCGGCTTTTCCAAAAGCGCCAAAGACAGAAAACAGAGCCTTTCCAAGTTCGGAAAAGGCACCGATCAGGACGCGTACCGCAGGCTCAAGAATCGCGCGAACCTTGCTAAACGCCGATGAGAACGCCTGCCACAGTCCAGTAAGAAACTGCCGCACGCGGAAATAGACCTGGAAAACAGTGGTCACGAACCCCATCAATCCTTCGGCTTGAAGCTTTTGGGCAAGATCCGCAGACATCTGACCTGCACCATTCCGAAGTGAGCCGATTAGAGCCAGAACGCCTTGAAATACAAGACTTACTTTGCTCCACGTACCGAGAACCACAGTCCTGATACCGGCGAAGTTGGTCTCCCATGCACGCTTCAACAACACGATTGCAAGTACAACGGCTGCTATTACGGCAACCACCGGCCAGAACGACGCGGATATCGCCGCACAGACTCCGGCGAAAACCGGCCCTATCGCGGCAATTCCAGCCTGGACAGCCGGAAGCAGTAATCCAACTGTCCCTATCACGGATACAACACTTCCAACTGCCACCAGCAGCAGACCCAGCACGGCGCATAGTGTCAGCATTACGCGTGTCACGCCTGGAGCGGACCTCGCCAGGTTCTGAAGATACAAAATAAACATTGAAACTCCATGCATAATCGGCAGCACTACCGGCAGAAATGTGCGTCCGAGAATCTCCAGAAGATTCGTGAACTGCTGGCGTATGAGTCCGTACTGCGAACCGATATCTATATTCATTGCCTGCGCCATTTTCTCGGTCACCACGGTGCCGGATTCCATCGCCTCCTCGACAGTGTGGATATTGCTTTCGAGTTGGCCCATACCTGCCGACATCTGCAGCAGGAACCGCACAGCCTCATCGGACCCGAATGCTTTCTTGAGCTTTACCTGTGCTGCAGCCTGCGACAGGTCTGGGAACCTGGTCTTGAGTTCCTGAAGTATCGGCACAATCCCCTTGAGTGTGCCACTTGCATCTACAAAGCTGAGGCCCAGTTCGTCCCCTGCCTCGGCGACTTTCATCATAAACGCTTTGTATAGTGTTCCTGCCTCAGAACCAGGCATAGTAGTCTGAAGCTGTCCGAGTATTGCAAGCTGTTCCTGCAAAGGCACATTGGATGCTGCCGCAATCGCACCGATGTTCTTTATTGCCTCCGCCATCTGGGGGCCGGTGGTCTTGAATGATGCTACAGTCTGGGAAAGAGCACCGGAAAACATTTTCGCCCAGTCCATATCGGACATGTCGGCCATCATAGGCTTAAAGATGCCGTATGCCGTGGTGAATGTCCCGACCATCTCCTGGGTTGTGGCTTTGGTCGCTTTGGCAGTCAGCGCAGCCATTGACGCAAATATGCCTACTGCTTCATCACTCAAGTTCGACAGCGCTGACTTCACATCATATGCCGCCGATATGAACTCGGCTTTCTGAGTCCCTGACCACTTGTTAGTAAACGATTCGGCTGCATCTTCCATCGCTCTGAAATCTCTGACGCCAACGGATGCAAGTTCACCCAGAGCCTTTTGAGTTGCTGCGGTCGATGCAACAAGACCAGCGGGAAGTGCGAGCAGCGCAAGACCCGCCCCGATCATCATAGTTCCCTTTTCGATGAAGCCCATATTGCGTGTCATATTCTCACTTGCAGCTTCGACGGATGCATCCAGAGACTGCATCGATGACTGCACCCGTGCAGCATTACGGCTGAATGCATCCTTCAAGGTGACAATTATCCCCAGGCCCAGATCACCCATCATTTGCGCAGTTCCTGCCTTTCAAAATCCAACTGCTTTTCCAGAGCCTCGACAAATTCATGCCGGATACGCAATGGCAGCCCCGCGACCTGCGCGTATTCCCAGTGCAGACCGCCGTAAGCAAGGAAGAACGCATCTCTCACAACCGAACTCCTGGGAATAAAAAAGAGGGTTCAGCCTCCAGGCGACTCCGGATTCGAGCGCCACACGAATCACAGTCGCACTCAATGGATGTGTCTATACCAGCGTCTACACGAAGCATTTCAGCCCTGAGCGCACTGCGGTCGCGCATAGACATCTCGGCCAGAACCTTTTTGGATGGCGGGTTGCCGTCGACATCCAAAATACGGATAAGCATAGCAGCAGTAATAGATGGCTCCTGCATTTGAGACAGGCGCTTTTCTTTATGGCCATCGAGATAGCAGAAACGCACCTTTGCTCCAGACGACGGGAGTGTGAACACAAACTCTCTCTCGTCCGGATAAGGATTGACGGTCAAATCGTCCAGATTGACCACAGCCCGATTCTTTGCGCGGCACGCAGGATTGGGACAAGTGAGTTCCAGCTCGACTTCGTCGCCGAGTGATATCTGCCGGAGCTTCACCAACACGAACAGCCTGTCGCCCGAGAGCATATCCAGCACCTGTTTGGTCGAAACGTCGTCACTTTCACCGATGCGTAATATACAATTAGCAAGTACCTGGTTTACGGCGTCACCGGATCGAATGAGCTTTTGGTTCGTCAGTAGTTCTTCTTCGACGCCGGTCATCTCTCGAATATCAATATCTGACCTGCTTGGTATAGTAAATGTATACATATCGCTAACTCCAATATTGATAGGTTATGCTGATCTTCTCGATAGTGTTGTCAGAACTGCCGCCCTCGAGTTCGTCATATTCGAGAGTCTTAATCCACGCACCATGCAGAGTCCAGCGGCGGGTCTCGTTTCCGGACCGGTCGTAGCGAACGATGTCGATATCCCTCATATACTGATCCGGCAGCGCACCGGTATTGAGGTTCACATTGGTCTGAAGCTTCACCCAGTCGCGCGCAGCTTCGTCTGAGCCGTTTGCAAGCACGCCCTTTTCGAGGGTAATATCGTCGAACTTCACTCGGCCCGCGACTTTCTGGTCGAACATCGAGCCAGCGGGTGAAAATGCAACTTCCTCGAACTCAGTCTTGGGTTCCTGGCCTTTTCGAAAAAGAGCGACATCAAAGCCGTTTATCTCAATTGCAAACTGCCAGTTCTGGTAAAGGCTTTGAGGCATAGTCACATCCACTAGAGCACCTCCGTGAAGTTCGCGCCGGTGGCGGTAAGAACGAAACTGAGTTCCACGAACTCGGCAGTCCTGGTTGGCTTCACAAATATCCGGCAGACCAGTTGGTTCTGGTCAATCATCGCGGCAGTGTTGGTCTCACCATCGCACTGAACACGAAAATCGTAGAATCCACCCCTGCTCTTGATATTCTGCAGGAATGGAGTAATGAACCTGACCAGCGCCCGCCACGTGAAGGAGTTGTTGGGTTCAAAGACTACGAATCGTGCAGACTGCGAGATAGCCTCTTCGATATACATCATCAGGCGGCGAACGTTGATACGATCTGTTGCCGACGATTGAGACTGCAGAGTCTTTTGTCCCCAGATGTCGATTCCGGTATCTGGGAAGGATGCTATGACATTGATTCCCTCTGGATACAGCACGTCGCGTTCGGCACGGCTGGTGTTATACGAGAGAGAAACCACTCCATATATCCGGCCACGGTCTATTCCAGCCGGTGCATTCCATACGTCGCTCTTTTGGTCAGAGCGGGCGATGCATCCTGCGACAGCGCCGGTCGGAGGTATGACCTTACTCTTACTTGTGAGTGGGTCAGTTATTTCCAGCCAGGGATAATAAAGCGCGGCGTACGAAGAGTCGAACGCCGCGTGAGTGTAAGTTCCCTCGCCCTTGCGAAACTCCACTGCTTCGGCAGGTTCGAGATGTATTGGAGTTTCTGCTATAAACAGCAGGTCTTTTCTAGACTCGGCGTAGGAGATTCCACCTGCTATCACAGGTGCGGTTGTGACACCGGGGATTGCCAGAATATTGAGAGCATCTATTTCATCAAAAGCATAGACCCCGGTATGCCTGGACGATTCACCGATGTAGTCGGTATCGCTGATACCAGTGAGACCGTCATCACCACCAGTAAGAACTGACGAGCCTACCGCAGGACGATCCATCGCGCCATTGGATGCCGGTGCAAGGTCCTCCACAGTGATGTAATCGGAGCGTTCATTCACGATAAGTTCAATGTGATTGGACTTTGACTCATCCACGCCAAGGTTTCTGAACATTTCGACAGCCTCGCCCTTGTATCGAACTATGATGTCGAACTCTGCGGCTGGGTCGACCGTTCCATCCAGAACCTCGATGCTTATATCATCGCCCCAGGCACCCTCGTTTATCGCACTGATTGTCAGAGTATCCTGTGAATCCTGTCCGCCAGTGAGATTGGAGACGGCGGCCGGGGTAACAATCCCACTATCTGTCGACACCGCTCCAGCCAGAGCCGAAGCGCCGATATGTTCGGTGACAGCCGTGATTACGTCTGCGGCTGTGCTTGTAACATCCCCGGAACTATCCGTGGCAAGATGAACTGTGATTGCCTGGCCGGTTACCTCGACCGAAAGCGGTGTATCATTGCCGGTTGCGACCAGCGCAATGGTTATGTTGTTCCCCGCTGCGCCAGCCGTTTTCGCAGTCCAGACAATTCTGTCAATTCCGAGTGCGCCGGTAGAAAGTGTTCCGGCGACGGATCGTCTATTCTTGAGCGTGACCAACGACTTCTTCGCAGCCAGACTGCCGCTCTCGTAATGAGCCACACGGTTCACGTAAAGAACCTGCCCACCGTTATCGAAGAAGAGCCGCGCAGCATAGGCGAGGTATCCATCCTGAATGTATGAACCAAAGCTGCGCACGAACTGCTCCCAACTTGTGACCAGTATAGGCTGGTTGATGGGACCTTTCTGAGCGATACCGACCATCCCACACGAGGATGTCGAGATTTGCTTCACGTAGAAGCTGAAATCCGTTTCCCGAGTGTAAACCCCGGGTGAAAGGTATGATGTCATCGTTCCCTCCGCTTTCTGGGCTTGGCCTGGTCGACCATTGGTTCAGCTATGTGTTCGTTATTCGCCGTTTCCACGCGTGGATCGGGTTGTGTTCTTACAGGGACATCAGAAATCGACACGAACCCACGCTCCGCAGCCATGCGTATCTCGTCCGAAAACTGTTCGGCTGCGATAGCCTTTATCTCCCGCGATCTCAAATGAATGCCACCGGCGTCACCAGCCAGATGAAGCGCAAGAGGCTGGAATGTCAGGTTACGTATTTCAATCACTGTTCGTCCTCCATTGGAATAGTCTCTATCGTGACTTCGGCCACGAGCTTGCCGGACTGGACGCGGCTGTCATACACAGGGAAGTCCTCGATCCGGCACCTACCCGATGCCTGCCGCAGGTTCGACAGGTTTACTCGCTTGAGACCGCCAAGCGCAGTAAGCTCTGTCAGGTTCACAGTCCAGTGATCCCCAACTGAAAGTAATGGATGAAGCTGATAGAACCTGGCAATCTTCTCAGTCAGATCCAACAGCTCGCTTTCCCTGGCCGTCGTAACGATAATGTCAAAGTCGAGATGATATAACCTCGGATACCTGCACTGCTCAAAGGTCAGGTCCGTTTCATTGCGATTGACCAACGACGTTTGTGTTCGACGGTCGCTGTCTTCTGTAAGTGTCGGACCCTGCAATACCACGCTGGGTGTCTTTGTCACCTCGAACATATCATCAGCGGAGATCAGCACCACGCTGGGGTCGACCTCTGACTTTGCGAGCCGAATGAGCGCTTCCACCACTTCGCGCAGAATATCCACTATTGAGCCTTTACTGCGTATCCGAGTATCATCGATTCACCTTCGAGCAGTGTTCGACCTACTTCCAAAACCAAAGAACCACTACTGTATGTAGGAGTGATCGACTGGCCGTCTACTACCGCACTGCCAGCCACAAAATCAAAAAGAGCGGGGATAGCCACCTTGTATCTCGTGACATTCACAGGCTGCACTATGTTTATGGTCGCGCTATCCGAAGATGTCTGTGCGGCTCCATATTCGTCTTCCCACTCGATTTGGGCATTAATGGTGACAGGTTCGCGCGGGGTGAGGATGTTCTTCAGGTTCACGCTCATCGCGATAACCTCGCCGCGCTTTACGACCACCGGTGCCGATGTAGTCCGTACCTGCAGCGAATCTGCTTGCCCGATCCCGGTCAATGTAATGATCAGGATTATTGAGAGTATGTATTTCATTGCTTAATCTTCCTTTCAGTTGAAAACTGAAGCCAGCACCTGCCGGTAGTTCTCGATCACATCATCCCGATACTTCTCCATCGTCGGGTGCAGAAACGGCCTTGGAGGAATCACTATTACCGCACCATTGGGCTGCTGGATCGTCGCTCCATATTCCATCACCGCTGCAACATTGGCCAGACTTTCTCCGTTCTTGTAAGCACTGGTCCGCAGCAGGCCGATAAACGCCTGGTCGGCCATAATCTTCTGAGTGATGCTATTAATTAGAAATCCAGTATCTATCAAAGCCTTCGAAGACCCCTTGCGCTCGATAGTAACCTGTGCAAGCGGAGTGAACTGCTTGCCGCCCGGTGCCTGGTCGCGTATCCCTCGCTTAATCTCCCGAACAAGAAGCAAGGCATTTTTGATAGTAGCCTGCCGGATGGCCAGAGTGAGACGCATTCCCGGATTACCGGCGAGTCTAGCCTTTGCTTTCTCCCAATCACCGAATCGCTTAACTCCCATGCAGTCTCACCAGTTTCAAGGTCTTGTGCGTAACGACACCAAACAGTAACTGCTCAACAACTGTCTGCACCCGGAAATTGCCGCTGCCTATCTGAACACGATCCCCTGATCTCACATCCAGGTCCGGAAGAACACTGGATACAGCGTCTATTCTGTTTGCGATATCCTCAGGGGGTGTGCGCACGAACTCCAGCTTGAAAGCGCACAACTCCGAAAAGGATTCGTCGTCAGAGCCATAAAGCTGCTCGCCAGCCTGCTTACGCAGGAGAATTGCTTCCTGGCCACACGACTCAATAAGCTCACGAACATCCGCTGCGGCAGATATCTTTTCAGAGTCCGACATCAGTGACAATGTCTATGCCTGTGCCCATAGATGACCGGCGTGAGGTCGGGAGTGAGAATATCATCATCGCCTGCACCCGGTCGGATATCGTTTAGCCGCTCACGGTATGCCGCGTTCAAGTCCTCCTCAAGCTTCGCCCAATGCTCGGGCCGGCTTGTCTTGTCGACCTTTTTATCGCCGGAGGAGAACGAGAACGCGTTAGCCGTGGCCGCCCGCATAAATCGGCACGCTTCGATCCTGGCCTGAAGGAGAATCATCTCCTGAGTGATGTCGTCCGGCGTGGGGTCGATTACTCCTTCCACCACAACCATCTTCACTTCAAGGTCCCAACCAACAGGATAAATGCTTCTCAGAACACATCGAGTAAGCACTTCATCGCTGAACCTCTCAGCATTCGGGTCGGCCAGATCCGTGCGCAGCAGGACGGCGAGATCCGCTATTGTCATTCATTGGCTCCCGGAAGTTCTGATGAACTTCCACTCGCAGTTGTCGCCTTATCGCCATTGGTCCCGGCATTTGAATCAGCAATACCGCTGCCGTCGTTGCCACTGGTCCTGGGCGCACGCTCCTTAGCCTCGGTCTTTGCCGCTGAACTACGCGAACTTGGCTTGGGCTTAGATTTGGCCTCCGGCTCAGGGTCTATCCGTGCAAGCAGACCATCATCGATGCACCTCTGCATCTGAGCAGTAAGGTTCTCCACTTCAGCAGTCTCGCCTGGCGCGAGCTTGAGCTTTGCGTCAGCGAGTATAAGTGTCCCTGGTCTCACATTTTTAACTTTAATCACGGCTACCTCCCAAGCAACCATACTTACGCAAGAATCTTGATTTTGGCGAGAATGTCGGGCCGAGTTACTCCCTGACCGATTTCAGACCATACGAGCCACCCGGTCTTAAAGCGCGTCTTCTGCTCGATTGCCTCAGTCTTAAGTGACTCACGCACAGGCATCTTTCCGATCTCCTCATCCGGCACAAGCAGAATCTCGTCCATCTCAGCCGACGCGGTAAGCATAATGCCACCGGTGCCGTAGTTCTTAATGACACCCTTGGTCCGCAGTTCTGCACGGGTCTCCGGGTCGAGGTCCCAGTCGCGCATATCGTTGAACAGCCGTCCTCGCATGACGATGTATTTAACCGAGAGCTCAAGGTCCTCGATTATCGAAATGGCTTCGTTCAAGGCATCATCGGTGAGCTTGCCGCCCGTGACCTCAATGGTGTTTGCGGCAGGAACCGCAGCCGAAAGCACGGTGAGCGTGCGCCTGTCCAGCTCTTTTCGAATCTGGTCGGCTGCAGATGTCTGGATGTCCATAAGCGTGCCGATGTTGCCATTCTTGAGCACGCCAATGTCAACCATAGGCGTAGAATGAAGTCGATTTGTAGGGAACTCGACTTCCTCAAGCCCAAGCTCCTGCTCTCGCGCCTCACCTTCTGTGCTTATCCAATAAGCCTTAACCTTGGGCTTTTTCTGATAGATTGGCCGTTCGCCCTTAGGCAAAGTGTGCTGAGTGAGGAGGAGCGACGTAATCTCCTTACGCTTTATTTCCTGCTCGATTGGATCGGCAATTGCCGCTGCAAGAGCACGCATCCCATCAGGAGACTCCAATGCCTCGCTCATGAGGCGAGCCATGGCCTCCATATATTGCTGGCTATGCACATCTATTTTCGTTTCCACGTCTTCTCCTCTTCCTAGATAAGCAGGCGGAACTTCAGTGTCCCCGCCGACATTGATATCGCCCTGGCCACGACCTCATCGCCCTCTGCGACACCCGAGGTGAGCTTGCCGTTCGCCGAAACCTTAAGATCGTCATTTGCATTGATGGTGCCTTCGTAGACGTCGGTTTCGTACACGCCACCCATGCAGAAAATGCCGGGCATATCGCCCGCTTTATAATCCTTCGCCAGCGTGCCAAAGCTTTTGGCCTGCGGGTCTGTATTGACGGCGAACAAGTCGTTCCCGACCAGTTTCACGAACTGGCCGCACGAACCCACGCCCTGCAAATAGCCATCGCCATACGCGAGACCACGATGATTTGGATTAAGAAACGACACTTTACAACACCTCCAGTGTTTATTTGCTCTGACCCGCGCCTACGCGATCTCGATATGCGACCATGAACCCGTCGCGCAGCTTGTCCTCAAGGCTGGTCTTTTTGTCGTCCACATCAAGAGGGCGCACACCTGCGTCAGTCCGCATCTGCTTGTCAGTCTGATCCGATTTGGATTCAGATTTGCCTTTGTCGCCCGCGCCGTCTGCCTCAGACGACTTTGAATCAGCCGGTTTTGTGCTGATAGCACGATCATATGCAGCTTCGGTTGCAGCGAATGCATCGTCCGAAAGTTCAGAAAGGCGACCCAGCTCCTTCTCGCGCTCATCGTCAGAGGCGAAGCTCATGCCTGACTTTTCGAGCTTGTCTATGAGTTTCGCGGCGCGAGACTTGTTTGCGACAGCCTTGCTTTCGGCTTCAAGTTCAGCAATCTGCTTCTGCATGTCTGAAACCTGCTGCTTGAGCTGCTTGTTTTCGTCTTCAAGCTCTTTTATCCGAGCCTTGTCATCCATCGAAGCACCCCCGCCGCCGGAGTCCTTCTTCTTGGCAGCCTCTTCGCGCTGCTCGTCTGTCAACTGGTCTTTCTTATCATCGTCCACTGAGTCGCCTCCTGAAGTTGTGTGCCCCGTCATGTCCGAGGCAACTTGTGTTATGCGTGCGTTCTCATCCGCACCCTTACGATCCAAAAGTCCAAGGCCAGTAAATGTGACACCGTGCAAAATCTCGAAGACCGGCTTACCCTGATACTCGCCGCCCTTGGATTTTCGGAGATGGATGCAGTAGTCGCTTTTGTTTGTCACCTTCTTGCCACAGACGGAACACTCGCCCGATTCGTAGTCGCATTCCATAGAGACCTGCGCGATGATCCCGCGTTTCATGAGTTTGTAAGCGAGGGCGGCAGTGGGAGAGTCGGCCACATATAACTCCCCAGCACACTCGACCCGACCGCCGGTCTCATCCTCCACAAACTCGGAAGCAATGATGCCGCCGACAATATCCGTCAAATCCTGAGAGTGTTTTAGATCAATTTTCTTGTTGATGGCCGTTGTGTAGCGTGACGCTAGTTCATCTGCTGTAAAGTGATCGCCATTCTTGTTCGTCCCCGCTCGGCACATAATAAAGCCGAATTGTGGATCACCGGCGTTGGGATTGATGTCCACGGCCGACGCTGAAAGACTACTGTCACCGGAGATGGCCACTTCCACAGGAATGGATGTGTGACAATTCGCTGCAAGCGACGCTGCTGTAGATTTCGGAACACGGCCACTGTTCGACGCCACGAAGAGCAGTTCACGGGCAGTCTTTCCCTCGCTGCCTTTTCCCAGAACAATGCCATATTCGACGTCCATTCCTCTGACCCGGACATGCCCAAATCGCTGGGCGAACATGTCCTTGATTTCTTTCTCTGTGGGAAATGCGCGGTCCCGGTAGGACATAATCACGGTCTCATACTTGCCGCGCGCTTCGGAAGCAAGGTTGTCTATGAGGGAGCGGATACTGTCACGGTCGTAATGCGTGCGCGATTTGTAGCTGCGGCGGTTGTCGTTCAGGAGTTCCTTATCCGCCCAGCGGTTCATGAGACCCTCGACAAAGTGCAGCGAAAATTCGTAATCGTTGTTAGAAAACTCCGTGATGTAAGGCGGGTCGAGGTACAGCACATCGGCACCGTACTTGCGCACTGCCTCCACTGCATCCCCGCAGAATGCCTTGCATTCCTGACCGTTATCGAAAACGAGCTTGTTGAGCTGGCTGGCGTAGCGCCTGAAGCTCTCGACCATATGCGTTACTGGAATGCTTACGAGTTGGTTTTCCTTGATACCTGCGTCAGCATCCATATCTGCTTTGAGGTTGATCTTCGAGCGGTGGAACTGCCCGAACATGGATTTCGCCTTCACCGTGTTGCCGAGTGCGGCAAGAGCCAAATCTTTCTTGTAACCGGAGAGCTTCTGGATGTTCGACCATACCTGATCCAGCCACGCCAGGACTTTCTTGGTGTAGTAGTAGCCGTGGAAATTGTCGACTATGAACGTGCCTGCATTGGAATTTGGTGCAAGGATGCGTTCGATATCCTCATTCGAAAGAGTCTCGTGAGAGTTCTCCACTACGGCGCGCGCAATATGGTACGGATAGAGCAGCAGGTCATTGGCGATGACCTTCATGCCCCTGCGCTTCAAATGATATGCAACATTGGCTCCACCGGAGAAGGCATCAAGCACGGTCTTTGCATCCTTGGGAACCTGTCGTTCAATCCAGCCGAGCATTACGTATTTGTTTCCCATGAAGCCTGTGACTTTGACGGGGTCATCGGTTCCTGCCTGGCAGGAAAGCAGATCAAGGCTTTCGGCAAACGGCGCATCCGCCAGAGCCTGCATATTGTCCTCGATGCGGACCTCGGCCTTTGATGCTTCCAGTTCGTGTTCGGTAATCCACTGCTTTGCCTTCTCCATCGTCCAGCCATAGGCGTTATCATCCGTTTTCTTTGCGAACCTGTAAGACTGAAGGACCATGGATTTTGGGTCGTGGCCATCAGGAACGAATTCTTCCTTAAGCCTGCCGGTAATGATGGAGATGCCATCAACGCCTTCGAGGGCTTTTCGTCTAATACTATCCGGCTGGAACTGCTCGGGATCGCGCACGCGATAGCGAATCTCGTTTGCAGTCTCATCCCATTCTGCCTGTGTCTGCATTTGTGAGCATGCCGGACGTACAGACGCTGCCTGTTTCATCTCTTTCGCGCGGCTACAGATAAACAACCGCTCCACCGCATCTGAGTTCTCAGAATATTTCGATGAAATGCTGTAACGATGCTTCTGAGACTGCATCCGGCTGGACATGCCGTTTACCGAGATGATCCCTTTCATCTCGCTCTCGTTGGGATAGGCATGGTCACGATATGAAATGAGCCAGTTCGGAATGTGCCTAGCGTTGGCCAGAAACGTACCGAAGAACTCGTTGGCATTTGCCTTCGTGACCGACTTGTGGTCGGTCTCGTAATGACGGGTTTTCGAGTCTGTATTGATCTCAAGGCCATCCCAGTAAGTCATCAGGCCTTCGATGAAGTGATAGCTTTTCTCGTAGTTGGTTGTCGAGAACTCTGTCGCGTAAGGAGGATCGAAGTAGGCCAGTTCGACCCTTGCATCGGAAAGCACGTCATTGATATCTTTCCGATACGCCTTGCACTCTTTGCCGTTGTTGAATATGAGGGCGTTTATGCGGGCGATGTTGTCCGCGAATCGATTGCGGAACTCCTCCGGCGAGTCCTGGAACTTGCCATAATTCGTAGACGAAGAGAAGTGCCCGAACCCGCCCTTACCCGAGAGGCAGGTCTTACCCAGAGCAAACAGCGCGATGTCTTTTTTGAAGCCATCGAGTTTGTTGATGTTGGCTCGGATGGTATCGATAATTGCGTGGACGCCGCTGGCGAAGAAGAGTCCCTTGAAGTTGTCGCGGACGAAGGTTCCAGCTTTCGGATTGTCTGCCAGAAGCCCGTCCAGTTCATCCTGGCTTATGCGTACACTGTCATTTTCGATGATTGCACGCGCGGCATGATATGAGTAGTGGAGCCGGTCGTTAGCCAGAACGCACAGACCCTTGGTCTTATACATATACGCCACAACAGCCGAGCCGCAGAACGCATCAAGAACGGAGCCGACATCTTCCGGCGTGTTCTTCCAGATCCAATCGACGAGTTTCTGTTTCGAGCCGATGTAGTTTGTTATGTATTTTGGCCGCTTATCTTCCGGCAGTTCCTCGGTAATAAGCTCGGCCGCCTGTGCGAGAAGAAGCTCAAGGTGGCGCGAAGCATCCGTCTCAAGAAGAAATGCCAGCCGATCCAGGTCTGTGGCGAAAAGCTGCATGTATCACTCCGACATTCAACAGGCCAAAACAAAAAGGCCCTCTATTTGATATGTACTTCTGAAATCCAGAAAGTGTCGAAATAATTTTGTGGTGTGCGATGCTGGAAGTTGGATAGGGCAAGTGCGTTGACTTTAGCGATCTGGTGGTTCTCCGTATAATAGCTCCGAGAATCACTGACAAGACTACACGGACCACTCGGGTGATTCGGGCCACAAAACGGTGTCGGCTCGACACGTGAGGACCGCGCTGGAAAAGATAGACGAGCTTTGCAAGGGATGCTCAAAGTAAAGCGCGCGCCCGGTTTGCGGCGGTCAGCGGGATAACAATTATAAAGCCTATCGGCGAATCGGCACGCAGCAGCAATCAGGGCTGCTTATCTCGGAGAACACGAAGCGCCATCTTTTGACCGGCGACCTTCTCCAAAGCATTTATGAGCTGATCCTTATTCTTGATGGACCCGATGTTATGCCTGGCTTTCGCAGCAGCGAGCGCTTTTCCGGCAAGACCTGAGTGATCCACTCCGGGTTCGAGCGTATCCAGCATTTCAATAACCTCGCTCTTCGTAAGGCTCAGAGGAATACCTTGATCTTTGGCCATCTCCCTGAGTTTGGCCACGCTGAGAGCGGCAAGACCTTCCTGAGAGATCGCGTTCTTCGCGGCTTCCTCAAGAGCCTTCGCCTTCCTGATTGCAGCCTGCTTTTCGGCCAACAGCTTCACGAGTTCGTCTTTACCCCGTAACGCCGCGATGTTGTACTGCCCTATCTTCGCCTGCAGCACCGCTCCCGATAGATCACTGTGGTGAACCCCCGGCTCCACCAGATCAAGCAGCTTGATGAAGTCGGACTTGGTGCGCGCGATTGATATGCCGTTTTGTTTTGCCAGCGTCTGTAGCTGTTTTACCGTAAGGGCGCTCAAATCCGCGATCTGGCCTGACTCGAATGCGCCCTTGAGCATCTTCTCTTCCTCTATCTTCCGTCTTGCCTGCTCCTGGATCGCCTGCGGAGATAGAATGCAGGCGGGCTTATCCTTGGTAGCCGCAGCGCCGAGTTCGCCGCCGCTTACAACCAGCGGCCATGCTGGCAGAGACTGGCAGCGGCATAGAGGATGTGCCGGGATGTTGGGGAATTTGTCAATGTCGAATACTTGGCCGTCGAGACCGCCGCAGACAGGGCACATCCGCTCGTCTTCCACAGCCATCCATTCGAGCTTCTGAACGCCGACCTGCTGGTAAAACTTGATGCGACCCTGGTTGTGAGCGCGCAGGACTTCGGTGCGGGCAATCATCTCCATGCGATACTGCGCCCGGCTGAACACCTTGCTTCCCGCGTTGCGGAATGATTCCTTGTTCTCGATGACCCTGCCCAGGTCGCGGACGATGTCGTCTACCCCTTTGCCTGTGGCAATCCCGGAGAGGATCGTGCGCTTGATGCCGTCTGAAAGCTCCCGATGCACATCGGCTGCAAGCACGAGGTTGTAGTTGACAATAAAATCGAGCGCGTCGGTGTCGATAAGGGTAAACATAGACGTGGTGAGCTTGTCTATCCCGTCTGGTGCAAGATCACGGTAGAAAGGCAACTGCGCCGCGACGAATTCCCCGATGCCGTGATATATGCCAGACCTGAACGACGCGCGGGAAGCCTTGCGGAACACCAGAGTCTGCTCTTTCTTGAGCGTCTTCATCAGGTCGCCTATCTCCGCGTCCAGCTTCTCAAGACCTTTCAAGGCGGCGAGTTTGTTGTCGGGCAGTGACCCCAGGCTCTTATAGTTGAGGAGCACTTTGCGTACCTGTTCCTGCGCGGTCTTTAAGGACTGTGTCAGTTCGTGCGCGATCTGCTCGGAGTATAGGTCACGGGCATGTAGACTCTTGAGCGTGGCTTCGCGGATCGCCTGAGCCTGCGGAGTTAAATCCGATGCAATAGTGCAGATCATCTTTGTCGCACGAAGAAGCGGCATGCCGGGGAATCGAAAGTTGTCTCGGCTTGCGTGACTCCGCAGCAGTTGTGATCCTCGCCAAAGTAGGCACAGGAGTCGCACATCTCGCCGACACCCACGCTGGAATAGAGGGACGCGGCTGTCTGGCCATCCGGTCGGTTCTTCGCCGGATCGAGGCCGAGCATCTGCTGCGCGGTCTCTATACTCATTATCCCGGCCACGACCATGTCCACGATTGGCTTGACCTGCTTCTCATCGAGCAAGTCGACCGACTGACCCTCGTGCTGCCGATTTGCCGTCTCGGTATCCGGGTCAAGGTCCATCTTCAATTGCAGACTTGATCGGCTTATGAGTTTCCGGTCGTATAGCTCGATAAGGAGCTTCTTGAAGTCTACCGCATCGGTCGGATCGAGGTCGTTGAAGACGAACTGGACGCTTTTGCCCTGATGCCCCGCGATCTCCAGCCAGTCGTCGAACACCCAGTCGAGTATGGTTTTCGCCGCATGCTTAATCTCGCGGATCATGATGAGCATCTTCTGCATAGAGACTGATGCCGTGGCAAAGTTGGGGCCGTCGCCAGCCACAAGAGAACGCGACAGGCCGAGAGCGACGACGATGTCTTCCTTGACATCCTTGACTTTGTCCTCGACATTGAGAACCTGGCCTTCAGTACCGTGGGTCTCGACGGTGATGTAGAACGGCACGACCAGGCCGCTTTTCATATCCATTCTGTTGACCATGTCGCGTGTCTGTTCGAGCATCTTCTGGTCGGGCATTATCATCTTCTGACCGAATGCACCGCCGACTTTGAGCAGGCGAAACGGTGTCGCCCAGCGCTTAGCTATGGCCTGTTCAGCCCTTCGGTAGTCACGCAGCAACTCGATGGACTGGAAGGCCGGAAGCACGAGTGAGTTGCCGCGAGGGGAAAACGACGGCGCGTCCCACTTAAGGTGCAGGGTCTGCTCAATGGGCAGCTTCAGGCCGTCGCCTACAGCCAGACCATCACCGGGAAACTGCTGAATTTCGATTAGCTGGCACTGAGCGTATTTGACCTTAATCGAGATCGGGTTCACGCACGTCAGCTCTTCGATGTCTCTGCCATCTTTTGCGTAATGCTTGAAGCCTACTGCGTCGCCTTTAACGAGAAGTTGGAGGACCATGTCTTTTACGAACTCAGAGATGCCGAGCTTGTCGGCAAGATCGTTTGCCTCGGTCTTGACGGTGTCGTCGTTGCTGGATATCCGTATCTCGTCTCCAACGGCAAACGTCCGCCAGGAGTTGATGCAGTTTTTGACAAGCGGCTCCTCGACGTAGTAATCCCAGGCTTTCTTAGCGCGCTCTTCCCAGGTCTTTGGGATGACATCAATTGCATTCACACCGGCAAACGTGGAGGAGTCTAGTGCCGCCGCTGACGCAAGCGGCGCAACGACAATACCGTCGGTCCGCATGCCCGGCTGGTCGGACACAGCTTTTCGTGGCCCTGATCGTCGTCTGGAGTTTTTCATTATAGGATACTCGCTGTCTTGAAGTCGGTAATGGCACACAAGAGTGCCTCTACTTGATATGTACTCGCCAAAACCGGGAAGTGTCGGAGTAATCCGCAAACGGCCTGACGATACCCCTGGTTTCCGCACGGGTGGCAACGAGCTTGCAAACCCATCGTAAATACTGGTGTTTGTCGAATCATATAAGTAGCACAACAAGAGGCATGAGCACCATTGCAGGGAAATGAAGCGACAAAATCCCCTGACTAAAGCGCAGAGGTGATAAGTATAAAACACATCAAAACACAATTGATCTATGCAGCGAGCGCTTTGGTGTCAAGGGTTGTCCTTGAGTGCCTCGAATGGCAAGCACGACCCGGAGCTTTCCGAGATAATCGTCATAGCATGGGCGCTGCGTATTCCACTTGCGACACTTCTTGCACTTGTGGAATCGGCGCTGCCGGAAACATAGACTGCCTCAGAAAAATATCGGGTCGGTAAGCACCGGCATGACACAGACCGTCTCCTCGGTTACATGGTCCAGGCTTCTCTGTTCCCGCACCAGCATCGCGCAGCGCACGGCGTCGATTATGTGGTCGTTGCCTTTGGAGTAGATGACATTGCCGTTCGAGAGAGTATATGTGTGAGTGGTGAACTGGTCCTCTATCTCAAGATCGTCGGCAGGCAGGACTAGCTGCCTGCGCTGGAGCACGCCGTTAATAAGACTGGTCATAAGCTCCTTGGTACGCTTCTTCACCTCCTGGCCTTCGCGCACGGCAAGTGTTGTCATACCGCCGAAGTCGTAACCGCGCAGTCGACCTTCAAGCTGGAGAGGTTTATATTTGTCGAGTGTGAGTAGTTCCTGCACGACCGCCAGACCGTTGCCGCCATTGTCCACACCGATCCCGACCGGAGTGAAATATCGCTCAAGCAGGCTGATCGTCTGAGCAATGTGCGGGTATGAAACGTGCTCCATGTGGATTCGCAGCGCGAGTTTCACGACCGAGCGGTCCCCGACCTCTATCTCCTGAAAGACGACGATCTCTGTCGGGTCATTGGTGTAACCCAGGTCGCCGCCTATCCAGAAGACGCCGGTCTGCGGCATCAGGTTCAGGAGCATCTCCAGGCGGTCGTATGATTCTTCTTCAGTTACGCAGTCGCGCATGCCCTCGCCAGTTATCACGACCTTCAAATACTCCGGCATTTCCTGTCGGCAGAGGTTCAAGTGCTCGACGTTGAACGCACCGTAGGACGGCTTGCCGTGTTCACCGGCGACCTCGTGCTGCCAGCCCGCAGTGTCGCGTCCACCGTAGAACTCAAGGAGTTCGCGTTCGCGCTCCTCACTCCAGTCCGGGTTTATCCACGACGGCCACCTGAATACCTCAAACTGCGGCGACGTCGTGAGCCGGTAGTAGGTGGTGTTCCGCAGGCCGTTCGGAGTCGAGTATATACGCAGTCGTCCTCCGGCCTTGAGGCACTGCCGGAGAGCCTTCCATGCCTTTTCGGTGAGCCATGCGCCTTCGTCTACCCAGACACGCTCGACGTGCAATGATCTGAAGGCGTCGCCGTAGGCCCCGGCAGGTCGGAAATAGAGGACCGCGCCGTTGGTGAACTCCAGTCTGAAGTACGGCTTGCGTGTGATCTTCGGCTTACCGTATTTGGTGAGGGCAATGCTTCTCATAAGCTCGGAGTTGGAATCGAGTTGAAACTCAATCTCCTCAATGAGCGTATCGAGGTGTCCCTGGTGGGGAGCAGCGATGAGCCCCTGGCCGCCGCGTTTGGTAAAGGCGAAGTGCAGAGCATCAGTCGTAAGCGATATCGACTTTCCGCAATCACGGCCGTCGAGGTGGATGATGTTCCGATCCTCGCACTTGAGGTCGTCGATCTGGTGTGGCCAATAACTGCGCGCGGAACCGTCCCGATTGCGCAGGTACTTCTCACCCCAGAGCACCGGGTCCCGCAGCGACATTCCCAGTCTTTCTTCTTCCGACGTTATCTCAACCAACTGTTTTTCCTCCGCTTTTTCTCGCACATTCGAGGCAAGAACCCTTGACTTCAAACGCGATATGAGTGATCCATGTGAACAACACAACCACTGGAGGTAGTGAAATGGAACAGAAAACACTACACGAGGCCATTGAGGAACACGTTGAATACCTCAAGAGCCAAGGCAAGAGCGAGCGCACCCTTTACACGTATGGAAAGGACTTCGAGCAGGTTGAAGCTTACTTCGGCCCTGACAAGAAGCTCCGCTCGATCCTCATTCCCCACGTCTCCGGCTTTCTCAAGTCGGACATACTTCTCAAAATGCACGGCGACAAAGACCGTTCGGAAATCACGATCAAGAAGACCATCCGCGTCTTCCGAGTTTTCCTTGCCTGGTGTTTGGAGCGGGGCTACATCAGCAAGCTCCCGCTACCAAAGGACGTCCCACTTGGCCACAGTCTCAAGACTACAGACGAGGTGACAAATGCCGACGAACACATCGATCCGGCTGCTGCAGCCTAGCAGCAGTCTCGAACAGGCAATAGATGACTTCGCGGTAAGGCTCCGGGCACAAGGTCGCTCGGAGCTTACCGTTTCCGCCTACCTGCGCGACCTGCACTGCTTTGCCAGAGCCATACCGGGCATTGGAATATACGAAGTGACGCCTACGATAATGGACACGGCGCTCGCCGATCCCGCACTGATCTGCTCCGAAAATGGCTCGCTGAAGTCCCCTGCGACAATGTATCGGCTGAAGGCCACGCTGCGAGCCTTCTTCACCTGGGCTGCCGAAAGCGGCCTGGTGGAATCCAACCCGGGCAGGTCGATCACGTCCAGACGACTCTCCCGTAAGCTGCCGAAGTTCCTCACCGAACACGAGAAGCGCAGGCTTATTAAGGAACTGCACGACCGAACCAGTCCGCTCGCACGCCGCGACCGGGTCATCTTTGAACTCTTCCTCGGCACCGGAATTCGCATAGCCGAACTTGTGAGCCTCGACATCGACGACGTCGATCTTGACGGCAAACACATCTACATCACAGGCAAGGGCGGCATCCCGCAGGCCAAGTTCCTGAAATCGTCCCTGCGGACGCTACTGCGCAGTTACCTCAAAGAGCGCCACCGACTGACAGGCTCCGAGGTCACCGCACTGTTTGTTTCCTCTCGCGGAACGAGGCTCTGCTGCCGACAGATCGCCCAGCGCCTTGCTTACTGGCTCGGCAAAGCCGGAATCCAGAAGAACGTCACGCCGCACGGACTGCGGCACACCTTCGCTACTCACCTCTATGCCGCTACTTCCGATGTGCGGCTGGTCAAGGAAGCCCTCGGCCACCTATGCATCGGCAGCACCGAAGTCTACACTCACCTTGCGAACGAACCACTCGAAGACGCGATAGAGCGACTCTGACCTCGCGCCGTGCCGGGAAGAACTTCAGCACCGAGGCATTTCCCGGCCGCCGCTTGTTCCGATAATGAGTGTTATCTGACATTGCGTCTGCAGTCCCCCTGTTTTTCACGCGTGATTTCACCCGGTTTTACAGGGTCGCGCCGGTGTTATCTGAACTGTTTTTCGCGTTTTCACAGACTTCCTCACAAGATTGTTGTTGCAAATAGCCCGGTTCAGGGGTATAATTTGAATGTTAGAATATCTGATATTCCGGCAGGTTATTATGAGCAAACTACAGACTCAAGAAACCAGTAAAGTCGGCAAACGTGGCACAGTTGTTATTCCGGCAAAGCTGAGGAAGCGCTTCGGGATCACCGAAGGCTCACTAGTTATTGCCGAAGAAACCGGCGACGGCGTTCTGATACGCCCGGCTGTTGCGCTTCCCATAGAGAGCTATTCCCCTGAAAGGATCGCTGAGTTCATTTTGTCCAATGCGATTGACTCGGCTGACTATGCATCGGCTGTTGAAGAGGTAAAGCGAATGCGCCTTGACCCTGAAAACATACCTCACAAAAAGCCGGAGTAAAGTCGTATGGACAAGGTCTTTCTGGACGCCAACGTCCTTTTTTCAGCTGCATATCGTCAGGACTCACGCCTTACGGACTTGTGGTCACTGGACCAAGTCGAACTAGTGACATCACGTCTGGCACTGGAAGAAGCACGCCGCAACCTTGCCGCGCATAGACCAAGCGCCCTGCTTCGCCTGGAAGAACTCTGCAACGTAATTACGATTATAAACATCTCAGAATCATCGCTGCCCGATGAGATAGACATTGCAGACAAAGACGCTCCCATTTTGGCTGCCGCCCTGCACGCGCAATGTTCGCACCTCGTCACCGGCGACTGCCAGCACTTTGGAGTTTTTTTCGGAACCTCCGTGCACGGCGTTCTAGTACTCACACCCGCACAGTACCTGAACAGCCGCAAGTCAACGCAATAGTCACTATTTCGCTTCTTCCGAATCAGGAGTGGGATTATCGGCTTTTGCTTTCTCGGCCTCGGCGTACTTCTCCAAGAGTGCAGTCGCCCATTCGGCAGGCGTGGTCTCGTCACCTCGAGCATCTGCTCCCTCGCGGCTGATCTTAGTCGTCTTCAGGTCTTTCATGTGGCATCGGATCATCCGGTCGAGCCTTTCGGCGGCGTCCCAGTCGCCAGCCTCCTGCGCGCGGCCCAGCTTAAGGAAGTATACGGCCACCAGTTCGACTTGAATGAAGTCCGAGCTTTTGTTGAACACAAAGTCCTCGTAAAGCTGCGCTATGATTGCCTCGAAGATGGGTTTCTCCTCCGGCGTAAGGAACCGGTCCGCGTAGATGCCGTGCTTCAGCGCATTGGTGTTGCCTTCGGGAGCGCCGCCCTTATTTATAGGCTCGGCATTCCTTTTCCAACGGTCCATTCCGTCGTGATCTCTGACGCCGACCTCAGTCTCAGTCTGTTCGATTTGCTTGTCGTTAGTCATCAGTGTGTTCCTATCGCTTATGTTGTTACGGCAAGTCGGAGTCGGGCGAGAGAGGCGCATCAAGCCTCATTTTGTACCTGCCGCAGCCGGAAATAACGTCTGCTGAGCCGCCGATACTGTCGATTGAGTATCGCTTCCGAACGGGTCGTCGCCCGCAGGCACTACTTTTCCACCAAACACGTGCTTGACCTCGTAAATCTGCTTAACGGCTTCCGACGAGGAACCTATCATCAGGCTCAACTCGTCCATCATGAAACGAACTTTATCGGTCCACTTATCAGGCACGACTACCGAGTCGTCGCGGACGAACACCACAATGTCTTCAACTATGGAAGATTTGATGCAGGCGTAACCCCGAGTTGCAAGCACGTATTCCAGTTTTTGAGCTTGCTCGGATTGGGAGGAACCACTCTGCGCTGTCTGCCGCTGATGTGCCTCCCATGCATCATCTTGTGCCTTTCGGTAGGCGGTAAATGTCCGCTCGGACGGAGGGACAAAGGATTTCGCGCTCGTGGTCTGCACAGCCTGAAGTAGAGCTTCCTCGCCAATATGCTTTACGGCCCATTCGTGGATAGTGTTGAACTGATAGCGGAGTCCCTGGAAGAGTTCGGGCTTCATCTTGCCTGAATCATGCGCCTGTTTCACCTGGGTCATCTTGTCGCGCAGCCAGGCATAATAGGACGCGTCGAACTGGCGGTAGCAGACATCGAGCATAACTTCATGCCCGAACCGGATATCATCGGCCGCCCAGGAATCGAGGTTGGTGGCGACAAACAGAATGTCGCGTGCGAAGGGGTTCGGAGCGTCGCGGCCCTTGAAAACTGAATTTGTAGAGTCTGCATTTATGGTCTCTGGTCGACTTGCTTGTTCGACTGGCGGCAAGCAATTCAGCAAGCTCACAGTATACCTCCGCTGGAAATGTCCCCCAATTGATATGTACTCCTGGAAACCAGAAAGTGTCGGGGTTTCCTTGGGAAATCAATCAGCGGAGGTGAATGGGTGAATGCTCTTGAGTCTTGAACAGACCTTTCACCGGACCCTTTCACATGGTCTATTTAACTCTATTTGAGATTGATTTCTTATCTTATAACTATATAAAGGTGAAAGGGTGAAAGGTTATATATGTATACGTGTGTATGCGCGCGCGTGCATGTATGATACATGTGCGCACGCATGCGCGTGAGTGGATTACATGCGTGTAATATACATGCATGAAAAAACATGGGGGCGGACATGCCGGAAACCTTTCACCCTTTCACCGCGCGGCCGGTTTTGGACCGGATTTGAGCGTGAAATCCCTGGAATTCGGAGGGTGAAAGGTGTGTTTTGGACCTTGCGTAACTTATCGTATCCAGGTGAAAGGTCATCATCGAGTTATATGTCCGAAACTCGTGCAGACCGTCAGACCAATGCTAACGGTACCAGACTACACGAATCATCTGATTCGTCCACCTGGTTTTATACTCACTTTTACAATTAACGTAAACAAGGAGTATAATCGCGCCAGAGACTTGAAACGCGCTGAGGTGCCACTGTGTCTGAAATCACGACTGTCTTCCTGAGTTCTACATTTAAGGACTTGCAGGAACACCGCAAGAAGCTCATAGAGTTCTTCGATGGTTTGGACAGCTATAAGTGCATTTGCATGGAGAAATTTAATGCACGTGATCGGGATTCGGATGAATTCTGCAGGGCTAAAGTAGCTGAGTCCGATATCTTCGTAGGAATAATTGGCCATGTATATGGAAGCTGCTTTTCCAATGGACAATCATATACCGAACGAGAGTACAACACCGCTGTTGAATTGAAGAAGCCGCGTCTAATGTTCTTGGCTCCAAATGATTTCTTAGTGCCTGCTAATCTGATGGAGAATAACATCGAAAAGCAAGCAAAGCTAAAACAGCTCAGAGCACGCGTGGAAAACGAGCAAATACGTGCAACGTTCAATAGCCCAGATGAGCTTGTAAGAGCAGTTTGCAAAGCACTCTTGGATATGGAAAACGAAAAGCGCAGTGGAATTGACATCGATCTCAGAAATAGGACCTTAAATGATTTGCTGAGCGCATCTCATGCTCGGTGTGTAAGAAGGTTGATTGCAACAGGATTGCCAGAAGAACAAGCTAAGCTATGGATTGATGATGTTAGCTTTGGGCTTCCAGGCCCGTGGTTGTACAAACACATGCAAGACAAGCGGATTATTATCACAGGTGATATTGGATCTGGAAAATCGCTAGTTGCAGAACGTTTGCATCAAGTTGCAGTAAATGCCGCCATAAGTGATCCGAACGCCCCAATTCCAATCTATCTCACCGAGGCTGCATTGAAAACAGCTGCAATCGATCTTAAGGCCGCCGTCCGCGATTTTTCAAGAGGTCTGGGAGAACCTGGAATCTCTGGTATTTCGCTTATTCTTGATGGTCTGGACGAATGCGGCAACGATACTGCCATCCGACTTATTGATGCGGCTAGAGAAATGAGCCTGATGTGGTCAGACTCTCAAATCATTATGACGAGCCGTTCAACAATCCCAGAGTTAAAACATCTGACGGAAGAGGAAGCCAGGGTCGACGTACCACCTTTAACCGATGATGAAGCCGCAGCACTGATCAATAGATGCGTTGACTGGGAATATCATGAACACAATCTTTACGGTCTCGATAAATCAGTGCGAGATGCCGTGCATTTTCCACTTTTTGCCCTTCTTCTTGGTACATTCATACGAAATAATAATATCATGCAGCCAAAGTCAGAAGGCGAAATGATTTCTTTTGTAGTGAAACGTGCATTACGCGGCGTTAGCGCAGATTTGGGAGAAGCGCTCCATCTTCTGTCACGGCTTGGCTGTGAATGCGTAAAACGAAACGGGCGAATACCTGCCGCAGAGTTTGGCAGCCTTACTCAAATTCAGCCTCTGCTTGATTCTCGCCTAGTCGTTGAAGATTCAGGAATGCTTGGCTTTGCATTGCCTCTGTTTCACGACTGGTTTGCTTTCCAGGCTCTCGCTCAAAGGAGGATATCACCCGAAGATTTGTCCGACAGCACCAGCGTAGATAATTGGCAAGCGCCTCTAACCGTATTGACCGCGTCTGCGGACAACGATACCGCATCACATTATCTCGTTTCGATTGCTGAGAAACATCCTCGTTTAGCAGCAGCAATCGTTCGAAACGGGGTCGCCGAACGGGACGGGTTCAGAACTGCCAAGCTGCCTCCGCCAATTGAGTGCGGCAAGAGAATACGAACAGCTATGCAGGCGTGGGCAAACGGCCTGGGAGGATTGGCAAAATTGGTTGCCCCTGTAAATGAAAAGGGCATTGTCTATCGTGTTGGCATTTGTACTGACAACGATATGCTGACTGTTGGATGGTATTGCGGCAATGACATATCTGAGTATGTGTTTGAGGCGGACACTAAAGCATTGTTTTCTGAATCGATGCCCAAAGGTTATCAGTCAATAACATGTTCGAGCACAAGCGACCAGCCGACTTGGGCGTGGCGATGGACATACGATGAGCTTGTGGAAAAACTGGCGGAAATATTACAGGCAAGGAAGCTGCCGGTTGTAATAGGCCCTATGGCATATGAAGCAGCTTGGGATACTGCAGCCAATTTGTGTGCCTCCTATAAGGGGTTGGAGCAGCCCATATCGCTATCGGATATTGAAAGAGAACTGTCAGATATAGAAACTTGGATTTGCACGACACGTGATTCTGGCCACAAAATGGTCGTTTTGGGCTCAATGAATGTTCCCCATATAATAGAACCTCTCAAATCAGAGGTTGCTCGTTTGCGTGGCCTAGGTAAGACTCAAATAAATGCTCCTTGGCAAGGTCCCGACCTAATTCCTGAAAGCAAGATTATTACTGGTTATCCTTGGCAATTCTACAGCGAGGAAGCACTCTTGAAGCGTACTAGACAGGTGTACACAGCAGCTCTAGAAATGTACAAGATGATCGTTGAGCAATGGTTTCCAATGTTTTCCAGTCGCCTCAAGTCCTATGTTCTTATGCCAATGCGCTTAGTGGGGATTTTAAACGCCCCTCGCCTTGGCAAAGGGTTCGAAGGCTCTCCCGTCCTATCTTGGCATTTCGAAGCTTTGCCTGAAGGTGATGACAATCAGGTTTGCATTGACTACGGGCCTCGGCCTTCACATCCGTTTAGCAATCACGAAGCGATAAGAGGCAGTATTCAGAAGAATCGCCCTGGAATAGACTGGCTTCGTGCCTCTTCGCATCAAGAGATATTGAAGGTCTTTGGCGCTAGGCCGGCAACCGACATCGCCTACGAATGGCTTTGGAAAGATCTTGAGGACATTTCGTGGGTAAAAGGCACATTTAACCGCCGTAATCGCTTCTAGGTATAGAAGAGAGCTTTCATTTGAAAAGGTCGGAATGGCACCAATTCTGCCCTGGGATGTCCAGAGCAACATTAACGCAATAGCGCAATATCATACGTCCTCACCCTATGCGCAAGCTGATTCACGGTTATCTCAAAGCCTGCTGTCCGTACCGTGTCCATATCGTTGGCAAACCGCTGAGCGAACTGCTGCACCGAGATCATATTGAAAGCAAGACCATATTCCTTGGCAACGCGCTTCAAGGCGATGAACAAATCTCTGGCAAGCACTCCCTTGAGCGAATTCTCATCGGCAAACTCGATCTGATAGCGCTCCAGAAACACGGTTTTCGCAGACCGCGACGGCGGAAACCCGTAAGACTGCTCGTCAGCCCGTACTGCGCTTGCGTATGCTTTAAACAGGCCCACAAGTGCGGTTGCGATTGGGTTGGAATCCCGGGCAGCATCTTCCGTTATGGCGTTTAGAGACGTTACTATGTCCGCAAACCTGGAGTCTATGGATTCCATCGCGACCTTGACGTCCGCCTCCGGCATTCCGGCAATACCCATCAGATACATCAAGCTCAAATAGTCGTTGCAGCGCCGTTTGCTGTGGTTTCCCAGGTTTCGGTGAAGCAATGTCATTACCCGTTCCTGACCACCATCCTGAAGCATTCTCAAGACCCAACTCGTGCGTTTCATTATGACTGAAAGCATCTCGTCTCTGTGTTGCCGGATTTTCGCGAGTACCTTGGCCTCAAGAAAACAATTGCCTGTCGCTTCTCCGAGTTCGAACTTCAGGATGAATGAGCGTGAAAGAATCTCTGTCAGGTCGGTCGCAAGCGGTTCTATGCCGGTCGTGTTTATCAGACAGCGCGGACGCTCTATCACTGTCTCGGTATCCGAACCTGCCTTGCGTTTTTCCTTGGCAATCCCAGTGATACTAGTGAGCAAGAAGTTCACGAAATCCTCCGTTACATCATTGGACTCCACATTATCGAGTGAAATCAACGGGTTGCGTGCAGCATCAGAGTAATTGGCAGCATCAGTGGCCTTCTTTTGCTGCGGCTGGCCGTACAAAAGGGCAGTTATAAGCTTGGCGGCCGATGTCTTGCCCGACGCCGAACTGCCCTCGAACCGAATCATGGGACGTGTGCCTGCAAAGTCGATAAGCAAGAAACAGGAAAGCCAGGCAAGTATAAGGAACCTGTTCGACGGCGAGCAGGTGAGATTCTCGCCCACCAATTCCATGATAAGTCGGTCTGCCTCGTCGTTGTCCATATCTGGAATAAAAGTTATCGGGTCGATTTTGTCGGACGCTTCCAGAATAATCCCGTCAGTGTTACTCCCATTCTTCATTATTTCTACACCATCGGGCGTTATCTTAGCGATCTCGCGGCGCTCGTTGTTCAGGTTGAAATACACTGTGTTATTGGCAACATCGGTGTGCAGCCAGGACAACTGATCCCGAACCTCACCGCGAATAGCGGCAAGATTGGCAAGCACTTCCAAGAAGATGCGCCCGCCAGTGGTAGCTGACACCAGGCCGGTCGCGTTGAAAATAACAGAAGAATACACGCGTTTGCGCGCCCGCTCGGACGAGTCCATCCAAAGCATGACATCATCATAGAACATGAATGGTTCACCGTGACGAGTCTTGAAAAAGCGCGCGCCATGAGACATAAACCAATCATACGTCGCCTCTGCAGCCTTGGAATAATCGGCGCTTCCCGTTTCGGCTTCGGAATCCAGCAAAACCTGTTCAACACACGCCCTGCAGGAACCTGCTGGGGCGGTGCTTATCCGCTTCTCTTGCCTGCGCTCCTGGCGCAGCCGTGCCTGCTTGTCTTTTTGCAGAGCCTTCATCTGTTCTTTTAGGACCCCGATCGACAGCCCGTCTCTGCCGCAGCGTTCGACTATTCGCCGCAGTTCTCGAGACTGATCCAGTGGTGGCAGATCCGCCACTTCACACAGGATTGGGGTAAGGAGCCGGTTGCGCTCGGTTTCCGGTAGCCCCGATGGAATCCTATCGATGCTATATTCGAGCGGCGTGACCGCGGATGCAAGCAGGGACTCGAAGTCCTCCGCTGAATGACCGGCGACAAAGAACTCATTGACATCCACTTTGGCATCGGCGAACAGACCCTCGGCTTCCTTGACCTGCTCCGGCGGCTTCCCGGCAAGGCGCTTTGCAAGCTCGCGAGGACCGACAGCCGAGTCCAGACCGAACCGCTCCTTCAGGGCGCTGCGTGCCGTCGTGTGCTTTTCTTCAAGCGGAAGGACCACCAAGCGAGTCTCTATTCCGGCTGAAGCAAGATGACGCGCCGTGCGGAGCGATCCTTTCAGGCCGACCTCAGACACTTCATTGTCCTGGCAGATGTAGACCGTCTTTACTCCCGCGAGTTTCGGCAGTATCCGTTTCCAGTCGTCCTCCTTTATCTGGACAGTGACCGGAGAAACCGTGGCGAAATCGCGCTCCATCAGGGAAATACAGTCAGTCACACCCTCGGTGATGATTACGCGCTCCGGCCGCGCCGTCAGACAGTCCTCGTTGTAGAGAAAGCTGTTGCTGATGCACGGTGCTATGTGCTTGCGGGAGTGTTCGTCGCGGCACTTGAGCTTCTTGTACTTGCCCTGCTCCCAATTACTCTCCGGCGTCCATGGAGTCTTGCGCCCTATCATAAATACAACGCGCCCACGGCTCCAGTAAGGAAATGTGATCCGATTATTGAATGCGGGAACCAGATCGTCATTGCTGGTCGGATTGAAAGCGCCGGTCGCAGCGAGTTCCCGAAATGTAAATGGGTCATCACCACTGGTGAGCGCGGATATTATTCCTGGATGCTTACCGCCCTGGCCGTCAGTATATGGCGTCCCGTCAGAATACCCAATGAGAAGCGAGTCTATTGTCTCAAGCGATATGCCATAGTGCCGCGTGAACCACTCCAGCACCTTGGGTGATGCTTTCAGACGTTCGTTATAATAGCGGGCGACAGCCGTGAGCGCAGACTGGACACGAAGCCCGAACGCGCGGGCGGCCTCGGTCTGGGCTATCTTTTCCGGCGAGAGTCCGTAGTTTGCGAGCGGTGGAAGTCCGGCTTTTTCGGCAAGGTAGTCCCGCGCCTGCCGGTGAGACTCAGGCATTGGACCGGTCACACCCACAGTGATGCGCCCGGACTGCACGAACTCGGCAAGCTGCAGCACGTCGCCGCCGATTCCACAGCCAAAGCAGAACCAGCACTGTTTGTCGATTTGTATATGCAGAGAACGATGGGACTGGCTCTTGTGGTTCGGGCAGTCGCACTGAAGCAGCTTCTCGGACTGCTGGGTGATCCGTCCGGCAAGAAGCTCCCTTGCGACAAGCCCGATGTCGATGTCGGTTACGATCTGGTAGTACTCTCTTACATTGTCGAATCCCGCCTCCACCATGCTACTTGCCCCATTTGTCCGAATCCAGGGTTTGACCCAAAAGCAGCGAGAGGAATGTCTTGCGTTCCTCCACCTGTTTCACCTTGGCGCAGTGCCCGATCCCCCAGTGGTCGCCTACGATAATGGCGGACTCGGAGGCGCGAGTGACTCCCGTGTAGAGCAAGTTACGATGATGCATAAATGAGTGCGACTTATGCACGACCACTATCGAGCAGGGATATTCCGAGCCTTGGGCTTTATGAAACGTGAGCGCGAAGGCAAGCTGGATGTGGGCGAGTTCAGGAGCGCCATTCTCGAAGTTCAATAGCGTGCCGTCGAAGTCGATGGTCAACCCTCCGGCCTCGTCCGCATCGACAACCGTTCCAACAGCCCCGTTCATGACGCCTGTGGTGTAGTTGTTGCGGGTCTGGATGACCTTGTCGCCGGGCATAAGCTTCGGACGCTTGCCTGGAGGCGTCGGCTCCACATACCGGTCCCAGAGCTTACGCTGCACAAGACTCTGCAGCAGAGTATTCAGTTCCCGGGTGCCGAGCGGACCCTTGTGCGTCGGTGTGAGCACCTGCACGTCGTTTATGATGTCGAAGTTGAGCCTCTCTGAAAGAACTTTGTCGAACAGCTCAAGGATAAATGTCTGAGCCTGCATCGGGTCGGTGAACTGGTCTATCACATACCACGCGCGCCTGCCGTCGGGTTTCTTTTCTGACGTCTTTCGCACCTCGCCCGAAAGGATCGCTATGCTGTTTTCTTTAAGGACTCCAGCCTGCCGTTGAACACCATCAAGTATGACGGTCGGCACGACACGTGAGCGCACAAGGTCCCGCAGCAGATTGCCCGGTCCCACGGGCGGGAGTTGGTTGTGATCTCCCACCAGCACAACAGCCGTTTTGGAAAGGTCTATGGCCTTGAAAAGATGCCACGCAAGCGGCACATCAACCATGGAAAGCTCGTCGATCACTACCACATCGGCGTCGACACTTTCGCGCGTGAACGCATGCCCGTCGTAGCCGAGAAGCCTATGGATTGTCTGCGCTTCCATACCGACAACCTGCTCCATACGCTTCGCCGCTTTGCCCGTAGGGGCCGCAAGGATGACGGACAGGTCATATTCCTGGCAGATACCGACAAGCGCGGATATGGTGTATGTCTTGCCGCTGCCAGCGCCTCCCGATATGAGCGTGATGGAATGCCTGAGCGCCGCAGCTACCGCGTTATGCTGCCAGGGCTTAAGACTCGGAGCACTTTGGCGCACGACAGCATCCAAAGCATCAGGAGCCAGTTTCGGAAACCTTGGATTGGGACCATCGCCACGCCGGAGTATTTGCGCAAGATACTCTTCCATTTCCCGGATACGTGGAATGGCGACGAGGAACCTGCCGCTGGTTCCAAAGCATGTAAGCTGTCTTTCGCTGATAAGCTCTTCGAGGGCGTGCTCGATCCGTTCCCTGCTGTCCAGACAGTCCATTACCAGCAGGGTATTTGCACGGTCTATGAGTTCTTCATATTCCACCCAGCAGTGCCCCTGCTCAAGCGCATCTTCCACACAGAATGCGACGCCAGCACAAATTCGTCCCGGTGTTTCCTTCGGCACGTTCATCTTCTCGCGGGCGATCTGGTCGATCCGCTTGAAGCCGAAGCCAGGCACAAGCCGGACGATAGAATATGGATCGCTTTTCAAAAGCCCGACCGCCGCGCCGCCGAACTTCTTCACCAGGCTTACCACCTGAAGATGCGTGAGGCCGAAAGCCGAAAGTGCGGTCATTGCCTGGTTTACCTTGCCGGTCTCCTGCCAGACATCGCGCAGATGCTCGACTGCCTCAAGCGGAAGATGGGCCGCCTGCGCTATCTGCTCTGCTTCCTCGACAAGGCAGCGGTCGAAGTCACCTCCGAACCTCTCTGCTATGACGCGAGCCTTCGCGGGACCGATACCCTTGATGTCCGGGTGCTTTGCTATATAGTTGGCAAGCCCCTCAGCATCGAGGTCCTGGTCATATTCCATGCTCTCGACTTCAAGCTGCCGACCGAACTTCGGGTGCTTGACCCACCTGCCGATCAGAATGAGTCGGTCCCCGTCTTGAACGAACACGGGACCCGCGAACGACACCTTATCACCAGCCTCTGTCTTGAGTTTCCCGGCCGAAAACGTCGGGCTGGCGTAGAACACTGCCACGACCCGGCCTCTTAGCTTTGTCGTGGCACCTCCTGGTTTTGGCATGTAGCATCTACCTTCTCACTGAGTCTCAAAAGCAACTGCTCGACAAACAGACGCGCCGCTTGCCTGTTTGAGCAAAAGAATACCGGGATGCGGTAGTCGACAATGATGGAAAGCGCAGAGCCGAGCACGGCATTGGGATGGGCGTCGGACCGGTAGTTGCCGGAGAGAACGTCCATCAGGCTGCCTTCCACGACCACGCAGGCGAATTCGCATCCTCGGAGTTTGGCAAGCTCGTTTGCGAACCGCTCCCGCCCACGAATCACGGTTCCCACGAAGTCCTCCATGCTCTTGCGTTCTACCGCCACAGAGCTTTCCAACCCGAGCAGAGAATAGTCACCAGCAGCAAGCGCACGGCGAACGACTTCTACTCGGGCCGGATCGAACGTGTAAGGCTCTTTTTCCCGCGTGTCGACTACTACGACAGGCTTCGCCTTCACTAGAACGGAGCCAGAGCAGACTCATCGACCGCCCTGGTGTCGTCTACCACTATGCGGCGGTTTAGGTAGATGCTTTCGCTCTCGCCCCGGGTGCGCTTGGTCACTTCCAGCTTCACGTCCAAAAGATCGTTGAGCCTGGATGGAAGTTCAGATAGCTTGCCAAGGGTGACCCCGCAGGTATGTAGGTCGGTCTTGAGCCACTTGAGGCTGTCGTTGGTAATGACGTTGTTGCGCCACAACAGTCTTCCGGCATACTTGGGCCCGAGGATTTTCAGGGTCCACTTGAGCATTGGATTCCCGGATGTCTGAGAGCGGGTGAGTTCAACATTCTCCACGTTTACCTGATACTTGCCATCCGGGACATCCTCGAATTCGCGCTCTTCTATGGGCGCTTCGTCATAACTTCCGTCGAACTGAGCGAGGTCGAAGTCTTCGACACTCGAATCCTGATTAGGGCAGTAGTCCGTACTCATGTTGTCTTCTCCTTTGCAGCTTGTTTGCCGCCTGCAGTGGCATTGAACGCCTCGACGAACTTGCCATAGTCGAGGTCGATGATATCGGGAAGCCTGCCGGTGCGATCACCGGCTTCATAATAGATGCTCGGCTTGGTGCGCATGACCCGCCGCCCCACGACCTTGTTGTCCGGCCCGGTAACGGCCTCGATGTCGCAGAAGAGGACCATGTCGACAAGGCCGAGCACGATCTTCCGTGCCTTCTCCGGCAATGTGGGGACGGTCTTGTTGTACTTGCCGGTCCTCGTCTCGATCTCTACTTCTTGAGAGTGCGAGACGAGATACAAGCCGTAGGGCATGAATGCAAGCTTGTTCAGTACTCGCTGAAATTCATTATTTGTCAGCGAGAATCCCTTTCCGTAACCGAGGTCGGACTCGTGCTCGACCTTAAACTTCCGGCAGACGTAGTCCGCGCACATACGATAGGCATTGTCCACGGTGTCGATGATGACTGTCTTGAACTCATGGTTGCCCTCGGCGATCTCGCCGCAGGTTGTGAGCAGCTCGTCCCACGACCGGATCGGGACCTGGAACACTTCCAGGGAATTGAGACCCGGTTCGGTCGATAGGAAGATCGCGTTATCGGAATAAGAGCACCATGTGCTCTTGCCTATCTTCGTGGCTCCGTAACATAACACCGTCAGGTCCGCCAGATTGGGTTTTGGCGGCGTCTTTGCAGTTGGAAGCAGCATTAGAATGTCTCCTTATCCTGGTCAGCAGTATCGTCCGACCGCAGTTCCTCGTGCGGCGGTTTTACCTCGTAGAAGTTGGCGATCACATTCTCGTTGCCGTTTGCACGGCACAGCGGGAAATAGGCGCATTGCCTGTGGTTGGCAAAGCAGAATGCCGTGTTGCGATAGAATGCACCACGGCGGCGGCAGTCGAGGAACTGCCGGGCAAGCTCCCAGAGGTCGGCTCTCATGGCGTCGAACTGATCACGCGAGATGTAGAGCATCTCACGATGAAGCATGCCTGGCTCGGCATACTTCGCGGCCAGTCGTTCCTGGAACGTTTCGTCGGTCTCCGGCAGCTTGCGCGCCGCCGTCGTCTTGCCGGTCTTGGACTTTGCAAGCAACTCCGCGCGGCGGGTATCAAACTCGGCCTGGGTCTCGCCCTTGCTCTGCTGGAGCTTCGCCTTCACGAGCACGTTGTAGATGACACCCACGATCTTGATACCAAATGCCTGCTCGACGTAATGCGCATAGAGGCTTATTTGTAGGTCGGTCCACAGTCGCTCAAGATAGTCGGCGTCTAGCTGCGAGGCAGTCTTGTGCTCCAGGATGTAGTAATCCCGGCCGATTCTTACAATGCCGTCGACTTTCCCAGCAATGATAAGACTCCGTGAGCACGCTCCTGTCGCGGGATTTATGATCCTGCCCTCGAAGATCTTCTCAAGAGCAACAATCTCGAATTCTTCAACCGGGTAGCGCGCGGCGTAACCCGTCATCATTGCCGTCGCCAGGTGCCAGTCGGACTTCTGGGATTCATCCTGCGAGCGGTTCGGTAGTGACTTGTCGATGAAGTCAAGCACCGCATCCAATCCGCTGCCACCGTGCCACATCTCAAGGCATGAGTGGATAAGCGTCCCGAATGAGAGAGCCTGGTCCCGACTGATGGGAACCAACTCTTCCAAATACCGCCACTCGCACGCCTTCCGGCAATTACGAAACGAGTTCCAGAATGAATAGGTAGTGAGGAACCGCTTGCTCACAGAATGACCCTCGCTAAAAGCTCTTGGTCGTCAAAGCGCATAAACTCCTCTGCCTTCGTAACGGCAAAGCTCTTCTCGCCGTACTCGTTAGTCATGAAGCCCATGAACATCTTGGCGAGGTCGACTCCGACCTGGGTCTCAGCATCGATAATTACTGTGCGATTCTTCGAGTTAAGCCGCGCCACCGCGTCCAGGCGCACCGCGTTTCTTCCGTAAAGGCTCTCAGCCGCGAGCGCTGCCGTCATAAGGTGGTAGTCCACCATTCCGACAGGCAGCCTTTTAGCGAACTGGATTTTGTAGACTGTTCTGTTCACATCCGTCCTCCAAAGGATCATCTGGTGCGGGGTAAAATGGCGCGCCTGGAAGAGAATCCCCGTGGTTTCGCTCCCACTTGATATGTACTTCCGAAAACCAGGATGTGTCGGAAAACTCTGCGAGGGCTGGTTGGCTCGCGCCTGTGTGGGAGTAGATTTGTTGGTGTTGACCGAACACTTGTTCGGTTGCTATAATCGAGGGGACAGGCGTCCACATGTTCCGTCCCCACAAAAAATAATCCCGACACTTCATGGATTACAGAAGTAAATAACTAAGTGGGGGTGGAATTTTCGCGGAGGCTGATCTGGCCTCAACTTGTCGAGGTTTGAGGCCGTTAAAAATAAATTTCACCACTTCACATGCGGTTCCGGTAAATATAGAACTGAGCAGTATGGCCATGTGCTGATGGATTACAAATCACTTGAGAACTCGAAGGAGGCAAAGAATGGACCAAATGAAATCGTCGCTCGATGAGTCGGAAGACTGGCTTGTCGAGGCAATGCGGAAGCTGCGCTATGGCAAGGTCGAGACGCTTCATGTCAGAGACGGCAAGCCGCTGCAGTATCCAGCGCCTGCGTTTCGCCGCAGCAGAAAGTACACCAAGAAGACCGAGACACAAACACCGCAGGAAAGAGACTTCGCGCTTAAAGCACAGATGTCCTGGCTGCTTTCCGAAATTGCCGAGGTAGGCAATGGTGTCATTAAGTCCGTAACCGTGCAGGATGGACTGCCGGTCCTTGTGGACTGGGAATAGCGCCAGGCGCTGCAGCTAATGCTGCAGCGCTAATCACAAAATTTTACATCACCAGACAACAGACTGACCGCAAGGCGGAGGTCGTTGTGGGTGTCGCCAATTACGGCGGCATCACAATGCCTCCGCCTTTGCGTTTGGGCACGTGTTGTCCCCGAAAACGTGTGACGCCCACGGCGATCTCCTCCAGATTCGGAGGAGACATTGGGAAACACAAACGCTTTCGAGGGCCTGGACGGCTACTCAGTACACCTTATTCGCTACAAGGCTCAACGACTTATCGGCTACCTCGGACTCACCGAGTCTGACCGGGAGGACATCGAGCAGGACCTAGCGATCCACCTGCGACAGAATCTGCCAAAGCATGATGCCTCACGAGGGTCCCTGAAGACCTTCATAAACTGTGTTCTCGATAACAGGGTGAAGGCGATCATCAAGTCGAGAAGCTGCTCGACGCTGGACGTCCGTATGCACGCTTACTCCATCGATGCTGCCGCCGAAAGCGCGAGATTCGATGAGTTCACCATGGCCGACATACTTGACACAGACGATTACCAGATAATGCTCGGCAATGTAAACCGTACCCTTATTGAGATGGTCGAGCTGCGGATAGACGTGCGGCGGGCGGTCTCTTCGCTTCCCGAAGACTTGCAAAAGGTCTGCAAGCTTCTCTCATACACGACGGTGACAGCCGCCGCGCGGGAACTCGGCATAAAACGCTCGAAGCTCTACGAGATGATGCGCAGGCTGCGAGACATCCTGAGTGCGGCCGGGATAAAGAATTACTCCTGAAAAAACTCGACAACTGCACCATTCCCAGAAGTACATATCAAGTGGGGGCAAATCACACAAAAGCGAGGTAGACAGATGCAACACGTTACGAAAACCAGCAGCTTAGGCGAAGCAGCCGCGATACTGGCGGCGGGGTTCCTTCGGGCAAAGCTGCGTGCGATGAATCAAGCTGGTATTAACACCGGAATCACCGCACACGGACTTGATATTTCTAAAAGTGTGAGCGTTCATGGTGACATACCGGGTGCGGAAGGAGGAGGCCGATGAGTGCTACAAAGCAGGGACTCGATCCCGAGTTTGTAACAAAACTGAACCTGTTCGAGAAGAAGCTTGCCGGGCGCGGCATCAAGGTAATGATGACCTGCGGGTATCGCTCCATAGCCGAACAGAACAGGCTTTATGCCATCGGCAGGACGACGCCGGGAAAGAGAGTAACCAACGCTCGCGGAGGATATTCGTGGCACAACTTCGCCCTTGCCGCCGATTATGCATTCATAGTCAACGGCAAGGTAACTTGGAACGGCCCGTGGGATGTGTTCGGGAAAACGGCGCGTGAGTGCGGTCTTGAATGGGGCGGCGATTTCAAAAGCATAGTCGACCGGCCGCATGTGCAGTGGACAAAAGGCAGGACGCTCGCCCAAATGCGAAAAGCTGCCGCATCAAAGAAGTGAAGCCAATGGCGACCTCTCCCGATCTTCACCCGAAACTGACGGTGAGGTAAATGACTATGAGTGTACTTAAGCAGATTGCGGATCTGCAAAACCTGACTCACGAAGAACTTGTGTCTCTGTGGCGCACACTCTTCGGCAATAAGCCTCCGGCCAGCAACCGGAGGTTCGTTATAAAGAGGCTAGCACACCGCATACAAGAAATAACCTACGGTGGGCTTTCCGAGGAAGCGCACGCCAAGATGGACGCAGCCCTCAAGCGCCACGGCTATGATGAGTTCGGCATGCCCAAGGTAACGTCCGGCCGGGCACAGGGTAAGAAAGACATGCCCGTCATCGGAAGCAAGCTCGTTCGTGAATGGAACGGCAGACGCTATGAGGTCACGACGCTTCGCGACGGTTTCGAGTATGAGGGCCGGAAGTACCGGTCACTGTCGGCTATCGCAAAGGTGATAACCGGCACGCATTGGAACGGGCGCGCGTTCTTTGGACTTGCGGGAAGGAATGCGAGATGATAAACGAAAGCAACGGCTCTTCTGAACCCTGTCGAGGTATGCGCTGCGCGATATACACACGCAAGAGCACGGAAAAGGGCCTCGAGCAGGAGTTTAATTCGCTTGATGCCCAGCGGGAGGCATGCGAGGCATACATAGCGAGCCAGCGTCACGAAGGTTGGATTGCGCTGACAGAGCATTATGATGATCCTGGTTTTTCTGGAGGCAACATCGAACGGCCGGGGCTGAAAAAGCTCATGCGAGACATCGAGCGCGGCAGAATTGACTGCGTTGTGTTTTACAAGCTCGACAGGCTTTCCCGGTCGCTACTTGACTTCGTAAAACTCGCGGAGTTTTTCGACCAGCATAATGTGACCTTTGTATCTATCACACAGCAGTTTTCGAGTACGACGGCGATGGGCCGGTTGATTCTGAACATCCTTCTGAGCTTTGCTGAATTTGAGAGGGCTATAAGTGCCGAAAGAGTCAGGGACAAAATAGCTGCCGCTAAAAAGAAAGGTAAGTATCTCGGCGGCACTCCTGCATATGGCTATGATGTAGACTACAAAAATACGAAGCTCATCGTGAATCAGGAAGAGGCAAAACTGGTCCGGCAGGTTTTCAAAAGATTCATCGAGGCTGGCTCCTGTCTGGAAATCGCCAGGGAACTCAATTCAAATGGAATCCCTACCAAGTCATGGACCACGAAAAATGGATCGTTCCATCAGGGTGGGCCTTGGAACACTCAACACATATACCGTGTCCTAAACAACCGAACTTATCTTGGCGAGACTGTCCATAAAGACAAGTCATATCCCGGCGAGCACGAGGCGATTGTTTCGAAGTCTCTCTGGGATAAAGTCCAGCAGATATTTTCAAGCGGCACCGCGCGGAAGAAAGGCCAGGAAACCCACGAGGTCAAGTCGCTCCTGCAGGGCATCATTCGCTGTGGACACTGCGACAAATCTATGATCGGAACATATACAAGAAAAAAGAATGGGGTTGTCTATCGATACTACGCTTGCAGCAGCGCGACAAAGAATGGCTACGATTCATGTCCGGTCAAATCCGTTCCTGCTGGTGAAATTGAAAATGCAGTAGTTGGTCAGCTTCGAGCGCTCCTGCAATCGCCGGAGGTGATAGCTGAGACATTCCGGGCAGCGATGGATATTCAGGAGCAGGAGCTGCGCTCTCTTTATGATGAAAAGACCGACCTTGAGATGCGGATGGTGGAACTAAAAGCGACAGCAGGTGAACTGGTATCATGCGACTTTGAGGATAACAAGAGCACGGAGAGGTTCTCGGAACTTAACGATGAAATACAGAAGACACGCCGCATACTTGCAGAAACCGACGAACGAATATCGGAACTTACTGCAGGATCACTCACCGAACAAAACGTTGCTGATGCGCTCCGCAAGCTCGATCCGGTGTGGGATGAGTTGTTTCCATCCGAGCAGCACAGAATTCTGCGGTCGTTTGTGGAGCGAGTAACGGTCCATCCTAATGGCCTCGATATTCAGCTTCGGGCGGAAGGCATTCACTCAATAGTCGCTGAGGTCAAGGGAAGCGAGAGCGAGGAAAGGGTCGGTGTGGTATGAGCATTGGGCTTATCAACAATGATGATGGCGTCTGCGTGCATGTTCCGATGACACTCAAGCGACGTTCGGGAAGGAAAGAGATAGTAGTGCCGGATGGTCTGGTACATTCTGTGGATACCGGCCCAGACTACCACGAAGCGCTTGTGATAGCCATATCCCGCGCACACCGCTGGAAAAAGCTACTTGACGAGGGTAGGTATGCCTCGATAAAAGAGATGGCACAGGCGCTCAAGATGGATCGTCACCACATGGCACGAATGCTGCGGCTTACGCTGCTTGCCCCGGACATTATCAAGGCGATACTTGCGGGCAACGAGCCGGACGGATTCTCGTTGAACCAGCTTACCAGCGAGATTCCAATGCTTTGGGATGAGCAACATGGCAAGTACAAATAGCTGCCAGCCATAGAACCAGTAGGTCGCTGGCACTGTTTCTGTTTGAGAAGGATTTGTGGGCACCCATGGCTAATAAGAAAGTTGTGGTTTTATTATGCTTTTGCCCACCAGTTGGGGCTTGAAACCGCTTGAGGAATATATGGCTCGATCTGATCTACTCGTAAATTTGGTCAAAGCTGGTTCACGTGGTGACCAAGCACAGTTTAGGCGCACTGTTGAGGCAATTGCTGCCGAAGAGCGTGCCAAGAATCATAACGTCTTGGCTGAACGCTTGACGGAACTACTTTCCAACGGAAACGGCCTTAACGGCATTCGAGGTACTCACACTGCCGATGACCAGGTACAGAGCCTGCTGAGCGAGCTGATCCCGCGTCGGTCATTCCAAGACCTTATACTTCCTCCTGAAGTGGTCACTTGTGTCGATGAGCTTGTTGAGGAGCAGCAGCGATGTGAACTGCTTCGTTCATACAACCTTGAGCCCAGACATCGAGTGTTGCTGGTTGGTCCGCCTGGCAATGGAAAGACAACTCTAGCCGAGGCACTGGCTGAAGCATTGATGGTGCCTCTGTTCGTTGTTCGTTATGAGGGCGTAATTGGTAGCTATCTGGGCGAAACCGCACTTCGATTGCGTAAACTCTTTGATTTTATTCGGACCAGGCAGTGCGTGTTGTTCCTGGATGAGTTCGATACGATTGGCAAGGAGCGTGGCGACGTACATGAAACCGGCGAAATCAAACGTGTTGTCAGTTCATTGCTTCTGCAGGTAGATGATTTACCCAGTCACGTTGTTGTTGTCACTGCAACGAATCATCCTGAACTGCTGGACCGCGCCGTCTGGAGACGATTTCAGTTGCGCCTCTCTCTGCCGAATCCAGGCGTCGAGCAGATCAACGAGTGGTTGCAGCGGTACCAAGAATCTTTGGGACAGCCGTTTGGGGTTGGCCTGCGTGAGCTTGCTAAAAAGCTGGCCGGTCTCAGCTTCGCAGAAGTCGAGGACTTTGGTACGGACATTGCCAGATGCCGTGTGTTGGCAGATCCCAGCGGCAGCGTGAAACGCATAGTGCAGGACCGCCTCAAGCAACTGTGGGCGCGATACAATCTTCCTGAATCGAGCACGGAGTAGAGGTATATGGCCACTCGTCCCATTGTCATTTTTCCAGAAGCAACACCGGCTGCACGCAACAAGAAAGGTGGTGGCCAGGCCAAGGTTCATTGTCCTGGATTTACCAGGCAGAGTGAAAGAATCCTGCCGCAGTTGGACGTTCTTGAGCACCAGATTGAAGCACGCAAAGTCCAAGCATCTCCGGACATGCCAACGGCTGAGCCAGAGATGGTACTGGTCATAGAGACTATCGGTTCCATCAGCGACTTCATGCGTGCGGTAGACAAAGTAGAAGGGCTTGAGTGGCTTGCCGAATGGGACGAGTATGATATCGCTGCTGACGAAGATTTCTACATAGAAGAGCATCCAGAGAATCCGCTGAGCGGAAGACTGTATCTCGTGATGTCAAATCATGCCGGAGTCTCTCAACTGACGTCGCTATGGCGGCGATACTCTGAGAATCCCGAACACCCTGAGTTTGAGCGCGGCTATACCAAATGGAGAGACCTGTTCCGGCAGCTTCGCAATGTGCGACCGTGGGGTCCTATCGACCGCTTATATGAGACAGGGCTGAAAGAGGAATTTGACGGGCGCGTCAAGGCAGGAGAGGAATCCGTAGTCGCTGAGGTCGAGATATGGTTTGTACGAGATGAGGCGAAGCGCTCGGCCGCCGAGGCAGCCTTGCGAATCTTGGTTGGTGCAGAAGGTGGCGAAATCATCCAGTCAACTTGTATCCCTGAGATCAGATACCATGCCCTCTCTGCGAGACTGCCAATCACAAGCGTCGAAAAGCTATTCACGCATGAGGCCGAACTGATCAAGTGTGAGCAAGTGATGTACTTCAGGCCGCACGGTCAGCTTACTGTAGGCGTGCCAGATGATATGCCCGTATCAGACGATTCGGTTGAGCGTGAAACAGAGAAATCCACTGGAGATCCGGTGGTGGCGCTTTTAGACGGACTACCCCTTGAACATCACAAATGTCTAGAAAACCGACTCATCATTGATGATCCAGAGGCTTGGGCTGCCGAGTATCCAGCAAGCGAGCGTGTCCATGGAACCGCTATGGCCTCGCTGATCCTGCACGGTGATCTCGCTGCTATGGAACAGCCATTGCCCAGACCTGTTTATGTTCGACCGATCCTCAGACCCTACGGACCTGATTGGCTCCAAAGCTCCAGGCAGGAGTGTCTTCCCGAAGGAATGCTTGCTGTCGATCTCATCCATCGAGCAGTGAAACGTCTCTTCGATGGCGAGGCAGGCGAGCAGCCCGTTGCGCCTTCCGTTCGAATCGTCAATCTGTCGATTGGTGACAGGTCGAGGCTGTTTGACAGGACGATGAGTCCTCTAGCCCGATTGCTGGACTGGCTGGCGTGGAAATACCGAGTTCTCTTTATGGTGAGTGCAGGCAACCATCCTGAGACTGTCGTCATAGACTGCAACGGCGGTGATATTGATACTATCATAAAGGACAAGGAGTTCCTGCGCAAGTCTGTAGTATCGGCGGTCGCAAGAGCCGTACTGACCCGCAGGCTGATGTCACCATCCGAGTCAGTCAACTCACTCACTGTCGCTGCACACCATTATGACTTTCTTGCTCGTACGCCACTGGGGAATTCCATCGATCCGTTGGATCACACGAGTTTGCCGAGCCCAGTGAATGCCCAAGGGCCAGGCTTTCGACGTTTCGTCAAGCCCGATCTTCTCTTTGCAGGAGGAAGACAACATTACTCACGCGATAGTATAGGTGCGAAAGGAAATATTGAGCTCAGACCTATCTTCTTATCCAATCATTTCGGGCAAGAGGTGGCTTCGACTTCATCAACTCCGGGTCAAATCAATGCTGTTAGGTTCATGTGTGGAACCAGCAACGCAACCGCGTTGGCGTCCCGATCCGCAGCTATGATCTACGATATGCTGAACCACCTAAAGGGCTCACCGGGAGGAGACAGGCTCACCAATGCTTATGAATCAATCCTGCTAAAGGCACTTCTGGTTCATTCCGCAACCTGGCAGACCGTTACAGAGTTGACGGAACTTGATGTGGACACCGTTATGCGACTGATCGGTTACGGCATCGCCGAACCGGACCGAGTCATGGCATGCACAGATCAGAGAATCACGTTGCTCGGCTGGGGTAATATAAACAAAGACGAGGGTCACAACTACAAGCTTCCTCTGCCTGCCAGCCTTAACGGTGTCAAGTGCTGGCGTCGTCTGACGATAACACTCGCTTGGTTTACGCCAGTCAACTGTGCCCATCAGGCATATCGACAAGCGCATGTGTGGTTCAAGCCTTATCAAGGTTCAGATAGGCAGGGAGACTGCGCAAAGGCTCTCCAAGTGTCCCGATGCGGCGTGGATTGGCAAGCTGCCCTGAGGGGAACACTCCAGCACGAAGTCTTTGAGGGAGACAGCGCTTCCGTGTTTTCAAGCCAAAGTGATGTTCAGATTCACGTGAGCTGCTCAGAAGACGCTGGGAGGCTGACTGAGACTGTGCCATACGGACTTGCCGTCACCCTCGAAGTCGCACCAGAGACCAAGTTGCCATTGTACGAAGACATCGTTGCTCGAATCAGACCCGTAGTGAGAATCGCTCCAGGCTTGGACGCAATGGAATAGTGGCTTGCAGCCGCTGCTTTCGGTTCAGTCGCCACCAATGCAACGAGCCGGACGTGTTTTCGCTGAACCAACTTACCAGTAAGATTCCCATGCTTTGGGATGAGCAGATTGAGAAATATGAATTCGCCAGGTAAGCAAGTGAACAATGTCACGTTATCGCTCATAGCATACTGTTGCGCGAGAATACATCTTGGATCTGCTCCAAGTCGAAGTCAGGGAAAGTCTCTGAAAACACTTGCTTAATGAGTTTGCCACGCCCACTTTGTGTGTTGATGTGCCGCTTAGCCAACAACCAAGCGACACTCTCAGGATTTTCACTTAGGCCAATTGAGAAAAATAGGACCTCCCGCCACCAGTCATCACCTTTGCAGTATGTATTTAGCAACCGATCCATCCTAGACCCTCGCATGTCTCCGAGCATTTGCTTGGCTGTCAGGAATTCTTGGAACGTAAGATGTGTGAAATGGTAGCGACCGGCTGTGCGTGCAATTAGGCCGTCTCGGAGTACTTCTGTCAAGAGATCATCCAACTCCTCAGATGATCGGCGTGACAGGATTCGGTTACTTACGCGAACAAACTGATCCTGGTCAAACTCGCGTTGTCTATCCTGATGCATCTGGAAGGCGAGGGAAGAAAGCACAAGTGTTTTGGCGTTTATATTGAAGCGCGAAGGTCGTACGATTCCTTTGGCCAGATCCCACCCACCACACAATAGGTTGACAAAAACGGTGTATAAACGAGCGCGGTTCTCAGGCAGACGTTTCGTTCTCTTGTATACAAGGATAGTAACTGTTGCCAGTAAGGGTATCCGAACAAGACGCCGAATACAAGGGACACCATTTAGCTGCGTCATGAAACCTTTCGTAGTTTCATTATCATGATCAAGCCACTGGGATGCGAGAGTCTCAACTTCATTGTCATCTAGACCACACAATGCTATGCGTGGAAGCCATGCCAATTGAGGATCGTAAAGGTAGTCTCGAGCAGTCAATATAACTTGATATGTTTCCGAGCGCCCCGCACCTTCTCGGGTGACTTCTAGAATATGGGTCCGTTGAGATTTATCACCTATCTCGTCAAGTCCATCCAGATACATACGCAGGCGGCGTTTACCACATTCCTGATTTCCTTGTGGGAGAAGTGCGGATTGGCCTGCTGCTGATAAAAACATATCCTGAAACGTTGCAGCGCTGGAAAAAGGTAATTTCTGAAGAGGTACATATACGGGCATACTGGAGGAAGTATCATTCGAGAAATGTTCGGCATCGTCTAGAGCATTACGTGTACAAAAGGAGGTCTTCCCGGTTCCTGGACCTCCGACTATTATTAATGATGATTGACAGCGTTGATGCACACCTTTGCTGAAGCGAAATAGCTTTTTCGAGACGACCTCCATCATTGGCGACTGTAACGCCTGAAAACAATCATCTATAGCACAGAATCGAATAAACGTCGTATCCGAGAGAAGATCATCTGAGTTTTGAGGCATAGCGTTCGCGGTAGTTTTCATCTGATCTAGCGCAGACCGAACTTCATCAAAACAAGCAATGATCTCTCGCTCAGCCTTACTAGACAAACCAACCAGCGTAGCCTTGTCCACTGCCGATAATTCCAGCTCGGCGTCCTTCGGAAATTGTCTTATCCTCGCTTTCGCTACACCAGACCGCTTGCAGAATGCATCTATAAGGGCCTTTTCAACAGAGGCAAGCAGCTTACGGTGAGTTGCCGTAACTATCCTTATATCAGGTTTGGCAATAAGTCCAGGGAACGGCCAAGCAGATAAATGGTTCACCAACTCCAGCAACTGTTTTGCGTCTTTCTGAAGGTATACCCAGTCAGACTTTGTCCAAGGACTCTCGATCTTGCCCTTCGATAACACCCTTTCTGCCTTCTTGGGAAGCGAGTAAAAATTCATAAGTCTTCTGAAGCAAGGCGCAACGTAAATATGCTTTGTTGCTTCTCCGGCTTCGCCGAGGTGGTGATCAAACGCGACCGACATCAGCGAATTCACAGAGCCGCTGGCTTCTTCGATATCCTTCCTGAACTGTGCAAGAATGGATGATTCAGCAGCAAGAAAGTCTGGCCAGTATGTTTGAAACAGGTCGTATAGTCTTGAGCCAGTAAAAAACTCGATCTGTCCCGGATGCTGTTGCAGCTTACCACTTATGGCAGCCATAGTTGATGGAGTTAACTGATGAGGATTCATCACATAAACTCGCTGAATCCGCCGATCCTCGGCGTTTTCATCAATGAATGGCGTATCAAAAGACTGATCGATTTGGTCAATCAATACGCGGAGGTTTCCGGTAGTGCCCAGTTTTCCGCTAAAGGGTTTGTTCTTGACAATACAAGCGCAGGTCAGAGTCTCACTTAAGGGACCAACAGATCGGAAAATGATATCCTTGCCCAGTTCCAGTGTCCCTTGTAATATCTGAACCCCTTCAATACCCGGCATCATGCCCAATAGACGGGCAATCGCTTGCTGCAACAGAGCCTCACTTGGAAACTCTGGCAATCCAGGCTGTTGAAGCGTGTTTAGCTGTCCACTAGTTAACATTGTCGCAATGCCCTTGCTCATATCTCCTTATCTATGTATGTTCGTAATAAGGCGGCTCGGCTTTGCTCGGCAAGACCTGCACTAGGCATCTTGGAGTCGAACCCCCTCTTCGACTACAGGATTCAGAGAAAATCCGCCAGATAGAGAGAAAACACAGGAAAATATGCCGATTGGGGCCAAACCTCGACCACAGGAATTAGTTCGGATAACACCATCAAAATCCCTGCTTCGTGCGCGTAAATAGGCGAAAACCTCGCCGGAATCCGACGAGGTCATTTTCGCATAGAGAACAGTTTTACTTTAGTTGTTGGTCGGGGCGGCGAGATTCGAACTCGCGACCTCTAGTTCCCAAAACTAGCGCGCTAACCAAGCTGCGCTACGCCCCGGCGAGTTTATTATACCATTATCACTTTATATACAACAAGAGATTCTCTGCGTACACCATAACTTGGTCCGGCGGTAATTCCGTCGGACCAAGTTGTATAAATTGAGCACAAGCATTCCTCAGCGCTTGCTGAACTGGAACCCTCTTCTTGCTCTCTTGCGTCCGTATTTCTTTCGCTCTTTAACTCTCGGGTCTCTTGTCAAGAAGCCCTGGCGGCGAAGCGGAGTGCGCATATCATCGCCTGCTTCCAGCAGAGCCTTGCTGATGCCATGGCGCACAGCTCCAGCCTGGCCGGATATGCCTCCACCTGTGCACTTGGCTATAACATCGAACTTGCCCATCGAATCGACTGCTTCGAACGGCTGCATAATAAGCAGTTCGAGAGCCTTGCGTCCGACGTATTCGGCCATCGTCCGACCGTTAATTGTGACGTTTCCATCACCCGGAACGAGCCACACACGCGCTGTGGCGTTCTTTCTATGACCCGTACCGTAATATCTTGCGGTCTGTTCCAAATCGTTCCTCCGTATAGAGTCAAAAAGTTGGAAAGTCTAAAGGTCAAAAAGTAGGCAATATCCTAACACTCCAACTTTTTGACTTTCGCACATTTTGACTTTCAAACTAGAATTTAAATTCCTCAGGCTTCTGAGCTTCCTGAGTGTGATCCGCCCCTGAATAGACTCTGAGCTTTTTCAAGATCGCATCACCCAGTTTGTTGTGCGGGAGCATGCCCTTCACTGCGCGCATAACTGCTTTCTCGGGAGTCTGCTCCATCATCTTGGCACGTGATACACTCTTGATCCCGCCCGGAAACCCGGAATGCCTGTAAATAAGCTCATCACCCTTGTTGGTTCCTGTAAGAACAAGCTTCGCGGCATTGATGACTATTACATGGTCACCACAATCCATATGTGGAGTAAATGTCGGTTTGTGCTTTCCCCTGAGAATCTTTGCAGCCTCGACAGCCACTCTTCCGAGCGGCATGCCCGCGCCATCAATCACAAACCACTTTCGTGTCGTATCTTCGCGTTTAGCAAAATAAGTACCCATCGAGTATCCTCTTTAGTATTCAACTTCCACAAGGCAAAGACCTTGTGGCGGAGCTGTCTTGCCCGCCGCCCTGCGGTCCCTTGCCTCTAGAATATCACACACGTCCGAGCCGGCTAGCTTGCCAAGGCTCACATCAACCAGCGTTCCGACTATCACTCTGACCATCGAGCGCAAAAACGCATTTGCACGCATCTCGATAATCACATGTTCGCCGCGCTCACTAACCTCTACCGAGATCATATCGCGAATCGGGCAATCGTCAGCCCCCTTCGCGCACCAGAACGATGAGAAATCGTGGACACCCACGAGGCACTTAGCCCCTACCCTCATCGAATCTACATCCAGAGCCCTGTCTACATGCCAACTGAAACGTCCCTCAAGCGCGCTTCGTACACTCCGGCAAAGTATATCATATCTATACAGCCTGGAGACTGCCGAATATCGTGCGTGGAAATCATCTTCCACTTCGGCTGCCGAAAGAACGGCTATGTCTTTTGGAAGCAGCGAGTTCATCGCCGCACATATCCGCTCAGTCGGAATGCCATCGCCTATTCGGAAATTAATTACCTGACCCGCCGCATGCACTCCTGCATCAGTGCGCCCCGAACCGTAAACAGTCACTTTTCGCTTCACGATAGTGGAGAGAACTCTTTCGAGCTCTCCCTGAATCGTCGGCACGCCCGGCTGATACTGAAAGCCGAAATAGTCAGTGCCGTCGTATTCCACGACGACCTTGACGTTCCGCACTAGTCTACCGCAAGCTCCAGCTTCACTACCGAAGCTGCATCACCACGGCGTAGCCCGATCTTTGTCATCCGGGTATAACCGCTCTGCTTGTCCGCGAACTTCGGGGCAATTACGTCGAAAAGATGCTTTACGGCATCATTTGCGACCATCTCTGCGCGCATCTCTTTCTGAGCCTTGCCATGAGCGCTGAGCATACCCTTGGGCATGTTTGCTGTCGGTAGGACCTTGCGAGCCTCCCTCCTGGCATGAACAGTATTCTGCTTAGCCAGTGTTATCAGCTTTTCGGCAATCACCCGAGCTTCTTTTGCGCGGGGTTCGGTGGTCTCTATCTTTTCATACATTATCAATGATCTTACCAGACCGTGCAGAAGAGCCATCCTCTGGTCGGTTGGCAGACCTAATTTTCTGCCGGCAACACGATGTCGCATTTTTTACCTGCCTTATCCTCTACTCTTCGGCTTCTTCAATTTCTTCTTCGGAGCCTGTGGTCTCCTCCTCAGACTCGACCAACTCCTCGTCTTCATAATCCTCTTCCTCTTCGTCTTCATCGGTGGACGGAAGAATCTTTAGTTCAGTTCTATCTCCACCGGCCTTGAGAGAAAGACTCATAGATTCAAGCTTGTCACGCACCTCATTAAGAGACTTCTTACCAAAGTTTCTTATGTTCATAAGGTCGGCTTCGGTAAGCTGAACAAGCTCGTGTATCGTAAGAACGTTAGCCTTCTTCAAACAGTTATATGTCCTGACCGAGAAGTCAAGTTCTTCAATCCTGGCATCCGGCGGTCCGGGGAGGTTGCCCATTCCGGCTTCCCCATACTCCAATCCCGCGCCCTTGGGCTTTCGGGCGAAGTCAAAGAATAGCCTTAACTGTCTGTCAAGAATCTTTGCCGCGTCACTTATCGCGTCACTCGGCATAACAGTTCCATTCGTCGTAACCTCGATTACAAGACGATCATAGTCCGTCTTGTGACCGACTCTTGTAGGATCGACCGTATAGCCGACCTTGCGCACCGGCGCGAAGACTGCGCCAATCGGAATCACGCCAATGCTCTTTTTTATATTTTCCTGCTTTTCCGGCAGAACGTATCCCCTGCCGCGTTCAACGGTCAGTTCGGCTCGCAGTGTGGCCGTCTCATCGTTTAAGGTCGCGATATGCACCTCGGGGTTTACTATCTCCACCTCGGGCGGTGTGATCAGATCAGCGCCTGTAACCTCACCTGGTCCATGCACATCAAGTTTGATCACGCGCGGCTCATCAGAATCCTGCTCGCCATCCAGGTCCATTTTCACAAACAGCTCCCGCAGGTTCAGGATCAACTCCGTCGTATCTTCCTTTACCCCGGGTATTGTCGAAAACTCATGCAGCACACCATCAATTTTCACTGATGTGACCGCAGCTCCCGGTATTGTTGCCAGCAGCACTCTTCTCAGAGCATTGCCGATAGTATAACCAAACCCCTGATCCAGCGGCTCAACAACGAACTTTCCATAGGTTGCCCCGTCTTCCAATATTTCGATGCGCGGCGCTACCATCTCCATGTTTTGGTCGCCTCCGTTATTATCTCGAATAGAACTCGACTATTAGCGATTCTTGCACATCTGTGTCGATCTCATCCCGCGTGGGCGCCGACACAATGTTGCCCCTGAATTGATTCGCATCGAACTGGAGCCAGGTGGGCAGTGCCCGTCCGCCCGAAGCCTCGATTGCACCGACAAGCGGAGGAATCTTCCTCGCGCCCTCGACTACTTCAACAGTATCATTTGGACGGACCTGATATGATGGGATGTCCACGCGCTTCCCATTGACCTGAATGTGGCCATGATTGACGAACTGGCGAGCCTGCGCCCTTGATGTCGCAAGTCCCAATCGATAGACCACGTTGTCCAGACGCATCTCCAAAAGCTGAAGCAGGTTTTCACCCGTTACGCCTGTTCGCCGCGTTGCCTCTTTGACATATATTCTGAACTGGCCTTCTCTTATGCCATATACACGGCGCATCTTCTGCTTCTCGCGAAGCTGGACGCCGTAATCAGACAATTTGCGCCGCATTCCACCCTGGCCATGCTGACCGGGCGGGTATGCCCTCTTCTCAACAGGGCACTTGCGGGAATAGCATTTATCGCCCTTGAGATAGAGCTTTACGCCTTCGCGCCTGCATAACCTGCAGACGGCGTTTCCTTCCGATGCCATACCTTAGTCTCCATTTAATATCGAATATTTAGTATTGTTATTGATACTAAATATATGCGTTATGCTTTGTTTATACTCTTCGTCTCTTAGGCGGACGGCAGCCATTGTGAGGAATCGGGGTGCAGTCCTTTATCATACTGACCTCTAACCCCACCGTCTGAAGCGACCTTATCGCGGTCTCCCGACCGGAACCCGGACCCTTGACAAACACATCCACGCGCTTCATTCCATGCTCCATGGCCTTGCGCGCAGCCGCCTCGGCTGCAAGCTGCGCCGCAAACGGCGTGCTCTTCTTTGTCCCCTTGAAACCGACCTGACCTGCGCTCGACCATGCAACTACGGCGCCTGTCGCGTCGGTTATAGAAACGATAGTATTATTAAACGTGCTCTTGATGTGCGCTATGCCCTGGACGATATTTTTCTTTTCCTTGGCTTTTGTACGCACAGTCGTTGCTGCTTTTCTAACCAATTAGAGCCTCCTACTTCTTGCGGCGCACGCCGACAGTTCTTCTGGGACCCTTGCGCATTCGCGCATTGGTCTTCGTTCGCTGACCGCGCACAGGCAGTCCGCGGCGATGCCTAAGACCCCTGTAGGAGCCGATTTCCATAAGACGCCTTATGCTCATCGAAAACTCACGCCGCAGATCGCCTTCCACGGTGTATTCGCCTTCGATGACACGCCTCAGTTCTGAGATTTCACCTTCCGTCAGGTCACGCATCCTTGTACTCGGATCGACTCCCGCCTTCTCAACTATCTTTTGAGCGCTGGGCAGACCGATACCATATATGTAGGTCAGCGCGTATTCTACTTTTTTTTCCCTGGGAAGGTCTACACCTGCAATTCTCGCCAAGCTAAATTACCCTCCAATCAAAATGGTTGTCGGTTCAAAGTTGTCGGTTTTCAGTTCCAAACCGCCAACCTGTCAACCGGTCAACCGAAACGTCTATCCTTGTCGCTGTTTATGCTTAGGATACTGCTTGCAGATCACGCGGATAACACCCTTCCGCTTGATCACTTTGCACTTGTCACACATGGGCTTCACAGAAGCTCTTACTTTCATCTAATTGACCTCTCAGAATGTAGAAAGCAATCTTACCGAAGCCTCCACTCGAAGTGTCGATGTGAGAGTGAAGACCAGCCGCCGGCCGTCATGCCGCTACTTGTATCGATATATAATTCTCCCCCGCGACAGGTCATACGGGCTAAGCTCCAACAGCACACGATCACCCGGTAAGATCTTGATAAAGTGCATTCTGATCTTACCCGAAACATGCGCAAGCACCGTATGCCCATTCGGGAGTTCTACACGAAACATTGCGTTGGGAAGTGATTCACTCACCTTCCCCTCGACTTCGATGGCTTTTTCTTTAGCCATTTGTGGTTAACGCCTCCTCAGCCGGTATCACGGTCAGGATGTCGGGTCCGTCACGCCTTATCGCCACTGTATGCTCAAAATGGGCAGACAAAGAATTATCCGCAGTCACAACCGTCCAGCTGTCACCAAGAGTCTCGACTTCATATGTGCCGACATTTACCATAGGCTCTATAGCCAGAGTCATTCCCTCTTCAAGTCTTACGCCCTTACCCGGCCTGCCGTAATTTGGAACATGCGGGTCCTCATGCATACTCCGTCCGATCCCATGACCGACCAGATCACGCACAACCGAATAGCCATTCTTCTCAACGTATGATTGAATCGCATGGCCGATATCAGACAACCTGTTTCCAACCCTGGCAGCCTCGATCCCAGTATACAGCGCCTCTCGAGTAATCCTCAGCAGACGCATCGCCTCTTCGGAACCCTTACCGCCTACCGCAACTGTTATCGCGGAATCACCATGCCAACCGTCAACTATCGCTCCAAGGTCTATACCCACAATATCGCCCGGCAATAGCGCCCTGTCACTCGGAATTCCATGAACAACTTCTTCATTTACCGCGACACAGACCGTATTCGGATATCCCCTGTAATTCTTGAAAGAGCTTTTTGCGTGATACTTCTTAATCAGCTCTTCGGACATTCTGTCGATATCCATAGTTGTGGTCTTGCCGGGAACAATACTTTCAGAAATTTCTTTCAGACACCGTGCCACCACAGCTCCGGCAGCGCGCATTTTTTCAATCTGAGCTGGTGTCTTTTTAGTAATCATTACGCACCTAGTGCCTCTGCAATTCGTGTTTGAATGGCAGAAATATCACCAACAGCGTCTATGTTCTTCAGTATTGCCTTTTCGCTGTAATACCCCAGCACGGGCGCCGTCTGGCTATTATAAACTTTTAATCTGTTTCTTATCGCTTCTGCCTGATCATCGGCTCTGTGGATAAGATCGCCGCCGCACTTATCGCACTTACCCTCAACCTTTGGGGCCTTGCTGTCAACGTGATAAGGCTCGCCGCAGCCCGGGCATACTCTTCTGCCCGAAAGCCGCTTCACAAGTTCCTCGTCGTCAACCTGCAGATTGACCACAGCATCAAGCGGCTTGCCTATTTCAACAAGCGCATTGTCCAGGGCCTCGGCCTGCGCTATAGTGCGCGGAAAGCCGTCAAGAAGAAAACCCTTCTCGCCGACAGATGCAAGCTTGTCTTTTGCGATTGCAATCACTACTTCATCCGGCACAAGCTCGCCTTTGTCCATATAGCCCTTGGCTTTCAAGCCGACCTCGGTCTTATTGGCAACTGCCTCGCGCAGTATGTCTCCAGTTGAGATGTGAGCCGCGCCGTATTTTTCTTTCAGTATACTCGCCTGCGTGCCCTTACCGGACCCGGGAGGTCCAAACAAAACTATCCTCAAAACTATCCTCTATTCAGCAATAAAAACCGTCAACCTTACAATTATACACTATTTACACAGCAACCGGCAACCGGCTGCCAAAAATCACAGCCGATTGCCCAATGCTGCTTTACTACAACTCTATTTTATGAAGCCTTCGTAGTGTCTCATAAGCAGATGACTCTCAATGGCTTGCATAGTCTCAAGCGCGACACCGACAACGATCAGCAGTGACGTGCCGCCAACCAGACTGAAAGTCTGGATACCTGTGATAGACGGAACATAATACTGCAACAATGCGACTATTGCAAGGAAGATCGCGCCGGAAAGAGTAATCCTTGTCATGATCTTATCGAGATAATCCTGCGTCGGCTTTCCGGGTCTTATGCCTGGAATAAAACTTCCCCACTTCTTGAGATTATCCGAAACATCCTTTACATTGAACGTAACGGCAGTGTAGAAGTAAGTAAAGCCAATAATCATAAGAGCATAGAACAACGAACCCCACCAGGTAGCGCCCGGAGCGATGCTGTGAGCAAAGCTCTGAGCAATCTCACCAAACCTGGTCTGAGGATCGCCATGCGTAAAGATATTTACCACCGTCAGCGGGAAATACTGGATAGACACGGCAAATATAATAGGGATAACCCCGGCCGAGTTTACCTTCAATGGAAGGAAGCTTGATTGACCGCCATACATCTTGTTGCCCACAACACGCTTGACATGCTGGATCGGTATCTTGCGCTGCGCCTGTGTGAACGCAATCATAAACGCCACAGTGCCGACAAAGAGTAAAGCAAGCACAATCAGTGAGCCCCAGGACTTATTCGTGATGGCGACTTCCAACGTTGTAAACACCTGGCTCGGCAGATATGCAACAATACCGGCAAAAATTACTATTGATACGCCATTACCAATGCCTTTATCAGTAATCTGCTCGCCCATCCACATAAGGAATGCGGTTCCCGCCGCAAGCGTAAGCGCTATCCACCAGATGGTAAGATCGAACATTCCGCCCGACGACTGTATAGCACCCATCGAACGAAGCCAGGTTGTTGTTCCAAACGCTTGAAACACTGCGAGAACACCTGTCAGCCATCGAGTCCAAAGCCTGATCTTCTTCTGACCCGCGGCGCCTTCTTTTTGCAGCTCTTCCAACTGCGGAATTGCAATTGTCAAAAGCTGCATAATAATCGACGCATTGATGTAAGGCATAATGCCCATTGCGAAGATCGTATACTTCTTGAACGCGCCGCCGGTAAATGCATTGAGAATATCAAATAGACCACCACTGAGCCTCTCGGACAATATCTCAGTGTTTACACCGGGAACGGAAATATGCAGCCCGATCACATAGACAGCAAACATCATGAAAAGGAACGTTATCCTCTTCTTCAAGTCCGGAACTCTAAACGCTGCCATCAACGATGCAAGCATCTATAATACCTCCGCCGTGCCGCCGGCAGCCTTGAGCTTCTCTTCGGCGCTCTTGCTGAACTTGTGAGCACGCACCGTTAGAGATTTGGTTATCTCGCCATTACCGAGGACTTTGATACCGTCCATAGCACCACTTACCAAGCCGCTCGAGATAAGCAGTTCCGGTGTAACCTCGGTCTGGGCGTCGAATCTTTCAAGATCATCCAGGTTTACAACCGCATAAATCTTGTGGTTCATGTTTTTGAACCCACGCCTCTGCGGCAGTCTGCGATGCAGAGGAGTCTGTCCGCCTTCAAAGCCCGGTCCCGGCTTCTGGCCGCTTCGTGCTTTCTGGCCTTTGTGGCCCTTGCCGGCAGTCTTGCCCTGGCCGGAACCTGTGCCGCGGCCTATCCGCTTTGACTTATGCGTTGATCCCGGAGCAGGACGCAAATCCTCGAGTCTCATTCCTTTACCTCCACAGGATCACTGAGTTGTTCCACTTCAAGAAGGTGACCGACCTTGCCGATCATGCCCTTCACACAGTCGTTATCCGACTGCACGACAGTTGAGCCTACCTTGCCCAGCCCGAGAGCCTTTACGGTAGCGCGCTGTCGCTTGTTGTATCCAATTACAGAGTTTTTAAGAGTAATCTTAAGCATTATATGCCTCGTGTATCAGTCACATGAGTTTCAGGATCAAATCCCAAAACACCATTAACACCTTATTATTCGGCCTCCACTGCCGCTTCGGTGCTCTCTCCAGCTTCGCCACTTACGTCAGGTCCGCCAAAGTCGCCGCCGGCTGCAACAGCCTCTTCACGCCGCTTTCGGACAAGCCATGGAACCATATCTTCGAGCGACTTGCCGCGAAGCTCCGCGACTCTTTCGGCCACTCTTATATTCTCCAGGCACTTGATCGTCGCTCTGGCGGTATTGACCGCATTGGGCGAACCAAGTGACTTAGCCAAAACGTCTCTTATACCCGCAAGCTCCAATATCGGCCTGACCGCACCACCAGCCACAACTCCGGTTCCCGAAGAAGCGGGTTTCATTCTTACTTTAGCTGCGCCGAAGTCCATCTCGATGTCGTGAGGGATTGTCGTCCCCACCATCGGCACCTCGATGACATTCTTCTTGGCTTCCTCGATACCCTTACGGATAGCGTCAGGAATACCTGCAGCCTTACCCAGGCCAATACCCACGTGGCCATTTCTGTCGCCAACGGCAACCAGAACGCTCCAGCTGAGTGTGCGACCGCCCTTGTGGGTCTTTTGTACCTTATTCGTCCGGATTACTTGCTCTTCCAAATCGAGCGTATCCGCATTGATCTTAGGCATGCTTCCTCCCTAGGCTCTTAGAACTTCAGCCCAGCCTCGCGCGCACCATCTGCCAGCGCGGCGACACGGCCATGATACTTGTATCCGCCACGGTCGAAAACGACCGTATCAATACCTTTTTCGACAGCCCGTTTTGCAACGAGCTGACCAACCAACTTTGCGGCTTCAGCATTTCCGCCGCTCTTGACTTGCGACTTCAACTCGCCATCTATTGTGGAAGCCGAAACCAGCGTCTTGCCGGACTGATCGTCTATCACCTGAGCATAGATATTGCAAATGCTCCTGTAGACATTCAGTCTTGGCTTGGAATCTGTACCGGCTACGGTCTTTCTTACTCTCCTATGGCGCTTTTGCCGAAGTTGTTCCTTCTTATTCATAGTGCCCCCAATACAGCATTGAATGTCAGGGGTTGGGGGTTGGGGTCATGGCATACGCCTTGTCTCTCCAACCCAACACTCAACACATATATTAAATGAAATACTAAATACCAAATATCAATTACTAAATTATTTGGTTGCTTTGCCGCTTTTGCCGGCTTTGCGTCTTATAACCTCGCCGTAATAGCGGATGCCCTTGCCCTTATATGGCTCCGGCGGTCTGATCTTGCGAATGTTCGCCACCTGCTGGCCCAACACTTCTTTATCGATGCATCGCGCAATTATGAACGGCATCCTTGTGTTGGTGTCCATGCCGACCTCGAACTCCACACCGTTCATAGGTTCGACAAGGACCGGGTGAGACAGGCCCACCTGAAGATTCAGGTTCTTGCCCTGAAGCTCCGCGCGATAGCCGACTCCCTGCACCTGCAGCTTCTTTTCATAGCCTGCAGTTACGCCGACCACCATGTTGTTGACCAGCGTTCTTGTAAGGCCATGCAAAGAGCGATGCTCCTTGCTGTTGGTCGGTCTCTCGCAAACAATCTTGTTATCTTCCACTTTTATCGATATAGCGCCGGGTAAAGAACGGTTCAAGGTTCCCTTGGGACCCTTTACCGTAATTACGCCATCGTCCTGGCTAATCTGCACTCCACTCGGCAGCGGTATAGGCAATTGTCCTATTCTGCTCATAACAACCTCTCCTACTCTACCAAATGTAGCACAGAACTTCGCCACCAATGCCAAGTTTCCTGGCATCACGGTCAGTCATAACGCCCCTGGATGTGCTGATAACAGCCACACCCAGCCCGCGAAGCACTCTCGGCACTTTGTCACGCTTGGCGTATACTCTGAGTCCGGGCTTTGAAACCCTCTTCAGATTACTAATGATCTTTTCCTGCCTGGGGCCATACTTCAGCGCGATCTTTGCAGTCGGAAACTTTCGGTCCTTCAAAGATTCGTAATTTTTGATGAACCCTTCGTCCCGCAAGATACGAAGTATTTCCATACTCAGTTTTGCCGCAGGTACCTCCACGAAGTCATGCTTCGCTGAATTCGCGTTCCGAATCCTCGTCAGCAGGTCTGCTACAGGATCTGTCACGGTCATGCTTGATCCTCCGTCTATCGGCCCGCACATTTTAAGAGTTTATCATTTTGTGCGAGTCGCTGTCAAACAAATTCTAGTCAGATATCGTCTGATCGCGCATCGTGGATCGCGAATCGTCAAGAGACTCATACACGATCGAACGATAAACGATCATTCGAATTTGCTCAAAAAACACTGAGCTGTTACCCTCAAGGGTATGTTGTGGGCGCAGTCACGCACCCAGCTCATTACCAGCTCGATTTGGTGACACCGGGGATCAATCCCTGATGCGCCATCTCACGGAAACAAATCCTGCAGATACCAAACCTGCGGATGAATCCTCTTGATCTACCACAAAGCCCACATCGATTGTACTTTCGTACACTAAACTTCGGCTTGCGCTGTTGCTTTTGAATCAGGCACTGTTTTGCCACGGAATCAACTCCTAGTCTAGATGTTAGAGGTTTACTCTTCTTTCTTAGCTTTTTCGGCTTCCGCAATGATCTGCTGTGCAACGCTGTGCGGAGCCTCTTCATAGTGTGAAAACTTCGCAGAGAATCTTCCTCTGCCTCGCGCGATTGATCGCAAATCAATCGAATATCTCAACATCTCGGACTGCGGCACCTGAGCTTTGATCTTCTGGCGCCCGCCGCCAATGGGTTCCATACCGGCAACCCTGCCGCGCTTGGAGTTCAGGTCTCCGATCACATCGCCCATAAACTCCTCAGGCACGATCACCTCTACTTCCAAAACCGGCTCCAGGATTACAGGATTCGCCTTTTCAGCAGCCGCTCTGAATGCGAGCCTCCCTGCAAGCTGAAACGCCATATCAGATGAGTCAACAGTATGGAAACTGCCATCATAGACCGTCGCCTTGATGTCAACAACTGTTGCCCCGGCCTGAATGCCGGTGGACATTGCTTCACGAATGCCTTTGTCAACCGACGGTATCCACTGTCGCGGAATAGAGCCGCCGACAATCGCATCCACGAACTCATAACCTGCGCCCCTGGGCTGCGCTTCAAGTCTGACCCAGCAATCGCCGAACTGTCCGCGACCACCGGTCTGTTTCTTGTGCCTGCCCTGGGCTTCAGCTTTATTCGTTATCGTCTCGCGATACGCAATCTTCGGTGTCTCGGTCTCAACTTCAACTCCGAACTTGCGCTTTAGCTTTCCAACTACTATATCAAGGTGCGTATCACCCTGGCCGGCCATAATAGTCTGGCTGGTCTCAGCTTCGCGATGCGTCTTAAACGACGGATCCTCTTCACTGAGTTTCTGCAAAGCCGGTCCGAGTTTGTCTTCATCGGCCTTGGTCTTCGCTCTTACTGCCAGCGAATAAACCGGATCAGGAAATGCAATCGGATCGAGAATTATAGGCTTACTCTTCTCACAGAGAGTGTCACCGGTCGTCGCATCCTGAAGCTTGGCAACGGCGCCTATGTCACCGGGTCCGACATCAGTAGTCGCTTCCTGGTTTTTGCCCACCAAGAAGTAAACCTGCCCTACCCGTTCCTCACGATCCCTGGTCGCATCAAATATATGTGAGTCCGACTTCAACGAACCCGAGAAAACTCTGAAATATGTCAGCTTACCAACATAAGGGTCCGCCATGGTCTTAAAGACCAGCGCACAGAACGGATCGCCGGGAGCGCGCTTCTCCTCACCGCCTGAAAGGTTCTTGCCCTCTACCGGAGGAATAGAAGCTGGTGACGGCACGCTCTTTACAATGAAATCAAGCAGCGTGTCTATGCCAATCATCTTCATCGCCGAGCCGCACAACACAGGAACCACCTTGCCTGTCTTCAGACCTATTTCCAGGCCCTTGGCGATATCCTCATCGCACAGCGTCCCCTCATCGAAGAACTTCTCCATAAGGGCATCGTCCATCTCAGCAACAGACTCGATAAGCGCATCGTGCATCTCGGAAATCTGCGATTGCATATCCTCCGGAATATCCGTCGGAGCAACCTTGCCGTTTTCCCACTTGTACGCCTTGTGGGTCAGCAGATCAACCACGCCAATGAAATTGTCCTCGGTGCCGATCGGAAGCTGCAGCGGAGCTACACTGGTTCCGAACTTCGACCGCAGAGCCTCAAGCGCCCTATAAAAGTCGGTGTTTTCTTTTTCAAGCTTGTTCACGAAGAACATCTTCGTGATTCCCGCCTCAGTGGCGAGGTCCCAACCGGTCTCAGTCCCGACTTCAATGGAGCCGCTGCCATCAACCAGGATCAGAGCAGCCTCGACCGCTCTCATACTGCCGATAGCATCTCCAACAAAATCAGGATAGCCGGGCGTATCCACAAAATTGATCTTCGCATTCTTCCACTCACATGGCAAGACTGCCGCATTGATGCTCATCTTTCTACTTATTTCATCCGGGTCAAAATCGCTGGCAGATGAACCGTCATCCACTCGCCCCAGCCTGCTGATCCCCCCAGAAGCGTAGAGCATCGCTTCAGCTAACGAACTCTTACCTGTGCCGCCGTGCCCTACCAATGCAACATTTCTTATTGCTTCGATAGAATACTTTTTCATGGACTATGCCTCTCTGAATGGCAGACCCAACGCCTTCAGCAAGGCTCTGCCCTCCTCATCGGTCTTCGCCGTAGTGGCAATAACGATATTCATACCCCGTGTGCGGTCTATCTTGTCATAATCAATCTCAGGAAAAACGAGCTGCTCCTTGAGCCCCATAGCGAAGTTGCCACGACCATCAAACGAATCTGCGGGCACTCCGCCAAAGTCACGGACTCTTGGAAGCACTACGTTGAAGAGTCTGTCCAAAAACTCAAACATCATGGCTCCGCGAAGTGTGACTTTGCATCCTACGCGGTTTCCCTCTCTAACCTTGAAGTTAGAGATCGACTTTGTGGCACGGGTGACAGCAGGCTTTTGACCTGTTATCAGCGTCATGTCATTGATCGCACCGTCGAGGAGCTTTGCGTCCTGTGTCGCCTGCCCTACGCCCATGTTCACGACTACTTTGGTCAGCCTTGGAGCCTGCATCACGTTTTTGTAGCTGAACGTTTTCATCAGGCCAGGCAAAACCTCGCTCTTATATTTGTCCTTCATTCTCGGCATAAGTTACTCCCTAACTCTCGATCACGGTGCCGCATTTCCGGCACTTGCGAGCCGGTGCACCCTCGGATGTCTTGGTGCTGGCCGATCTGGTCTCTTTGTTGCAGTTCGGGCATATCAGCATAACTTTGCTTACTGGCACGCTAAGCGGCATCTGCATCTCGCCCATCTGCTGTTTGACCATTGCGCGAGAGGATTGCCCACGCGGTTTCTGGTGACGCGTTACCATGTTAACGCCCTCAACAATAACCTTGCCCTGCTCGGGGACGGTCTGCTGAACCTTGCCGCGCTTGCCCTTATCCTTGCCCGAAAGAACGATAACTTCATCGCCTTTCTTGAGCCTCATTTTTGCTTCGTATACCGGTTTTTTCTTCTTCATACGACTCTCCCAACATGGGATAAATATTAATTATTAAATACTAACTACTAAATCAGATGACTTCTGGGGCCAGCGATATGATTCGCATAAACCCTTTGTCCCTCAGCTCGCGAGCAACGGGACCGAAAATACGGGTTCCACGAGGCTCGTTGGCATTATTTATGACCACGGCTGCATTATCATCAAAGCGAAGTATCGAGCCGTCCGGACGCTGAACGTCGTTCTTTGTGCGCACGACTACGCATCTGACGACTTCGCTCTTCTTTACTGTCGCTCCAGGGGTCGCCTGTTTTACAGCGCCGATAATGACGTCGCCAACACCGGCATAATGCGCGTTTGATCCCTTTAGCACTCTTATGCACAAAATTTCTCGCGCACCGGAATTGTCAGCCGCTCTCAATCGCGTATAGGGCTGTATCATTGTCTATCCTCTCCATCGGGTGATGGGTGTTAGGTGTTGGGTGATAGAATATGACCATCACCTTTACCTGATACCGCCAACCCGAAACTATTTCGCTTTTTCGACAACGCGGGCAACCCGCCAGCACTTGTCTTTGGAAAGCGGCCTTGTCTCCATAATCTCGACCGTATCGCCAATGCCGCACTCATTTGCTTCATCGTGAGCCTTGAACTTTGCTGTCCGTCGCACGATCCTGCCGTAGAGCGGATGCCTGACCAGAGTCTCGATGGCAACAACAACCGTCTTGTCCATCTTGTCGCTTATTACACGTCCACTTCGGACTTTTCGTCTGCCTCTGTCCATCACTTGCCTGCCTTAATCTCGCGGTTCTTAAGCTCGCTGAGTATTCGTGCCACGTTCTTCCTGGCGATACCAATCGCGTGAGGATTGTCCAACTGCTTCAAGGCGATCTGCTGCCTCATCTTATACAGGTTCTCACGCTCCTGCGCGAGCATCGTCTCCAGTTCCGTATCACTCGACTGTTTAACTTTGCTGCGAAGCTCAGACTGTCTCACTGATATCACTCTGCTCTTTCTTCGTCACAAACCTGGTCGCAATCGGCAGCTTGTGAGAAGCAAGTCTCATAGCCTCTTTTGCCAGGCTCTCATCAACACCGGCCATCTCGAAGAGCATTCTCCCGGGCTTCACGACAGCCACCCAACCTTCAGGGCTGCCCTTGCCGCTTCCCATACGGGTCTCGGCGGGTTTCCGGGTGATAGGCTTGTCAGGGAAGATTCGAATCCACACCTGTCCGCCTCTCTTGATATGCCTTGTGATTGCAACTCTAGCCGCTTCGATCTGATTGGCAGTCAACCAGGCCGCTTCGAGGCCCTGCAGACCGTACTCGCCGAAATCGACTTTGTTACCTTTGTTTGCCTTGCCGGCACGTGAACCGCGCTGTACCTTGCGGTATCTGGGTCTTTTTGGCATTAGCATTTGGCTTAACTTCTCCTCTCGCCGCCGCCACGACCACCGCGTCCACCGCCACGACCACCGCCGTAGCCACCGCGTCCGCCACGATCACCACGATCAGATCGCTCGCCTCTCGGGCGTCGCGGTCTTCTTGCGGCCATAATCTCTTCTTCAGTCGGTTCCGCGCGTCTTGCACCGGGCAATATGTCACCGCGATATATCCACACCTTAACGCCGATGTGTCCATATGTGGTCTTCGCCTCGGTGAAGCCATAATCGATATCGGCTCTCAAGGTATGAAGCGGAACCTTGCCGGACTTGTCACCATCAACACGCGCCATTTCCGAACCGCCTAGCCGTCCGGCAACCCGGATTCGGATGCCCTTGGCTCCCATTCTCATCGAACGAAGCACGGCCTGCTTGTTGGCGCGCTTATATGAGATACGCTTCTCGATCTGCTGAGCAATTGACTCGGCAACAAGCTGCGCTTCAATCTCAGGATTTCTGACTTCCTGCACATTGACATGGACCATCTTGCCGCCCGCGATCTTTTCGATCTCCGAGCGAAGGTCGTCCACACCCTTACCGCCACGGCCAATAATAATTCCGGGCTTTGCGGTGTGCACAGTAACCTTGACCTTGTTTGCCATGCGCTCGATCTCAATTTTGGAAATACCGGCCTGATAAAGGTTCTTCTTAACGAACTTGCGAATTTTCGCATCCTGGATCAGTAATCCGGCAAACTCCTTGTCCGAAGCATACCATTTGCTGTCAGGCTCTCGGATGACTCCGATTCTAAAACCTATAGGATGAACTTTCTGTCCCAATTACTCGCCTCCTTTGGCGTCATTCTCGCCTTCGGATTGTGCCGTTTCCGACTTGATGGCCTCCGGAGCCGCGGCCTTGGCGCTTGCCTTGGCCTTTGGAGCGGCCTTTGTCTTGGGAGCCTTAGTCTTGACCTGCTCAACTTGCTCAGTCGCGACTACTTTCTTCTCTTCCTCGACTTCACTTGCCGGCTCTTCCGTCTTCTTCGGAGCACGCTTTGTGGCTGTCTTAGGAGCAGCAGCCTTAGGAGCCTTTGCCCCCGGCTTTGCCGTCCGCGCAACTTCCTTGCGCTTCTTTTTCAGCTTCGCCTCTGTCTCCTCGACACCTATGGTTATATGAGAAAGTCTCTTGACCATTCGGTAGCCGCGCCCCTGCGGGGCATAGCGGACACGCTTCATCATCGGTCCACCGTCTACCATGGCCAGTGAAACCTTCAGGTTTTCACCATCCATATGGTGATTGTTCTCCGCATTGGCCACAGCCGACTTGAGGACTTTCTCGATCAGTCGCGCCGCAAAATTCGGCGTAAACTGCAATATCCCCAGGGCCTGCCTAACATCCTTGCCTCGAATCTCGTCTATAACAAGGCGTGCCTTCCGCGGCGAGGTGCGCACAAAACGCGCCTTCGCTATTGCCTGCATACCATTGGCCTCCCAAAAACAGCTAAGAATGGAGAGTGGAGAGCTAAGAGCCCAAAACTCCTCACCTCAACCGCTTCAATTACATTCATGAAGTTCTATGCTTCATGTCTACATTAAAACTTACTTTAGGGATGTCGAGCGCTCGGTGTGATGGCCGTGCCCTCGATAAAGTCTTGTCGGAGCGAACTCGCCCAGCTTGTGTCCGACCATATTCTCGGTGACGAACACCGGAATGTGCTTCCTGCCATCGTGCACCGCAATCGTGTGCCCGATCATCAGCGGGAAGATCGTCGAACGGCGTGACCAACTCTGGATGATCCTCTTCTCGCCCCTGGCGTTCATGTCTTCTATTTTTTTAAGGAGTTTCGGGTCCGCATACGGTCCCTTTTTCAGTGAGCGTCCCACTAGTTATCCCCCTACTTTGCGTTTCTTCTTCTAACGATCATTGCATCTGAAAGCTTCTTGCCACGAGTCTTTGTTCCATGAGCAGGCTTGCCCCACTTCGAGACAGGCGTCTTGCGCCCGACAGGCGATTTGCCCTCGCCGCCGCCATGCGCATGGTCTCTCGGGTTCATAACAACGCCGCGGACCGTAGGCCTGATGCCCTTCCACCGCGACCTGCCGGCCTTACCGACGGAAATGTTCTCATGTTCGACATTGCCGAGCTGACCGATTGTCGCTTTGCACATAATCGGAACATTGCGCATCTCACCCGACGGCAATCTGAGGTTGGCGTATTTGCCTTCCTTTGCCATAAGCTGAGCGCCTGCTCCCGCACTGCGCACAATCTGACCACCCTTGCCGACCTTAAGCTCGATATTATGAACAATCGTTCCAAGCGGTATGTTGGCAAGCGGAATGCAATTTCCAGGACGGATATCCGCGGTCTCATCCGCGATAACGCTGTCACCAACATTCATGCCAAGCGGCCAGAGAATATATCTCTTCTCGCCGTCCGCATAGTTGATGAGCGCGATCCGAGCAGACCGATTCGGGTCATACTCAATACCGGCAACTTTGCCCGGGATACCAATCTTGTCCCGCTTGAAATCGATGATTCTATACTGCCTCTTGTGACCGCCGCCCTGATGGCGCATGGTCAATGTGCCCTGATTGTTGCGTCCGCCGGTGTTCTTCAGCGGCCTTAACAAGCTCTTTTCAGGCGTAGACTTAGTGATCTCCTCAAATGAGGAAACCGTGTAATAACGCCGTGCGGGAGAGGTAGGCTTAAATTCTTTGACTGCCATAGTTAGGCTCCCTCAAATATTTCTATGTGCTGTCCCGCCTTGAGTGTTACATATGCTTTCTTCCAATCGGCGGTCTTGCCCTGCGTCATTCTGCCCATCCGCTTGCTCTTGCCCTTTACATGAAGGGTATTTACTTTCACAACATCCACGGTTGGGAAGATCTTCTTCACTGCATCGGCAATCTCTATCTTATTGGCGTTGATATCTACTTCAAAGACATACTTGCCCATCGCTGATGCGCCCATGCCCTTTTCTGTAATCAACGGACGCTTTATGACGGCATAAGGATCTTTCATCTAAGCAAAGACCTCCTCTAATTTCGCCACGGCCGCACGAGTCATAATAATCTTGTCGGCGTTCAATATATCGCGAACACTCACGCACGGCGCAACTCTAAGCTCAACGCCCGGAATGTTGCGTGACGAAAGCAAAATTTCGTTTGAAAGTCCGTCAATTACAACCAGCGCTCTGCGAGTTGCACCAACATCATCAAGGAATGCCGCCATTTTCTTAGTGCTGATGCCATCGAGCTTGATCTCATCAATCACTACCAGCGCATCATCAGCGACCCTTGCCGAAAGCGCAGAGCGCAAAGCCCCGCGTCTCATCTTTTTCGGCATAGCCTTTCTGTATGACCTCGGCCCGGGACCAAAAACGACTCCACCATGATAATAATGAGGAGCACGAATAGAACCCTGTCGAGCGCGGCCCGTACCCTTCTGCCGATAAGGTTTAGCCCCGCCGCCGCTTACCTCGCTGCGGCTTTTCGTGTCGGCTGTGCCCTGACGCATATTCGCCTGCTCACCGACCACAGCCTGGTGCATTAAAGCGACATTCGGCGCGACTTCAAACACCTCGGCCTTCAGTTCAAGGTCACCGACCTTTTCACCGGCCATATTATGCAGATTGATCTTGGCCATCGACTATCCTCCTATCATCTGCCTGCGGATGAAGACCAATCCGCCGTTTGCGCCCGGCACCGACCCCTGAATAAGGATCAGATTGCGGAAGGCATCGACTCTGAAAATCGAAAGCCCGCGCTGTGTGATCTGTTTTCCACCCATGCGGCCAGGGCGTCTGACACCCCTGAACGTACGAGCTGCATCTGTTGCGCCGCCTGACCGCGGCTTGCGATGTATCATTGAGCCATGGGTCATATCGCCGCCATGAAAATGCCATCTCTTAACGGCACCAGCGAAACCCTTGCCCTTGGATATTCCCGATACCTTGACCACATCGCCGCGATCAAATGCGTCGGCTTTGATTTCCTGGCCAAGAGTCACCTCACCCAGATCGTCAACTTCTATTTCATGCAGATGACGCTTTGGAGCCGAACCCGACTTCGCGAGGTGCCCTTTAAGCGGCTTGTTTATCTTCTTTTCTTTTACATCGCCGAAAGCAACCTGTACGCTCTCATAACCGTCTTTTTCCTCGGTCTTGATCTGCGTAACCACACATGGTCCGGCCTCGATTACGGTCACCGGAACAAGGCGACCTTTTTCATCGAAGACCTGGGTCATTCCCAGCTTCTTTCCTAAAATTCCATTGATCATTTTATGATCCCCTAAAGCTTGATCTCGATATCCACGCCGCTGGGCAAATCGAGACGCATGAGAGCGTCAATCGTCTTAGGCCCCGGATTCAAGATATCGATCAGACGCTTGTGCGTCCTAATCTCAAAGTGTTCCATCGATTCTTTGTCGATGGTAGTGCCGCGGTTGACGCAGTAGATGTCTTTCTCCGTCGGAAGCAACACCGGACCAGAAATCCTGGCGCCCGTGTGGCGCACCGTCTCAACGATCCGCTCAGCGCTCTGATCCAGCACTCTATGATCAAACGCCTTTAGCCTGATTCTTACCTTGTCCTTGCGCATATATTCCAACTCCAGTTGGGTGTTGGGTATTGGGTGCTGGGTGTTGGTAAGGAATACTGAGAATTCAAAGGCTGAACCTCCGAATCACCACATATCCAACCCTAACACCTAACCTCCATCACCTATCACCT